>URNP01000004.1 GCA_900549225.1 uncultured Eubacteriales bacterium
CGACGGTGGCGGCTATATTGCTGCCGCACCAACAGATAAAAACACCGATTCTGTTCATATTCCCTCCCTATTTTGCAAATTTACGAAATGCGCTGACGATCGCCTGTTGCGGCATATCATCGTCCAAAAGCGCAGGAACGTCGTCTGCCGTAAGATGATTTCCGCCCTGCTGCCTGATGACCTGAAGCTTCACCGCTTCCACCAGTTTTGCCGGCTCGACCTGCCTCGGGCAACGCTCGACGCAAGCAAAGCAAGACAGGCAGCGATAAATGGATTTGGACTTCATAAGCTCCTCGATCTCTCCCTTTTCTACCATATAAACGAATTGATGAGGATGATATTCCATTTCGTCGTAAGCCGGGCACGTTGCGCTGCATTTGCCACACCGCATGCACTTTAAGGGATTTACGCCGCTTATTCTCAAAACTTCTTCTTTCAAAAAGTTGTTTTCCATTTCGTCCTCCTTACTTTATGCCCAAAGCTTCGGCCAGAAGCTCGGTGAAATAGACCACCGGAACATTCGCGCCGCCGTTTGTTTTAAGGTTGTACATACAAAGAGGGCAAGCGGTTATGATGACGTCAGCGCCGCCGCTTATTGCGTTTTCAACCACTTTTGAAGATTTTTTCTTCGCAAGCTCCTTGTCCTCCACCGCGATGTAGCCGCCGCAGCATTCGTTGCGCATCTGCCACACGACAGGCGTTGCGCCCAAAGCCTTGATGAAGTTCTCCATAATGGTCGGATTTTCCGGATTGTCAAACGCCATAACCCCCGAAGGCCTCAGCAAAAGACAGCCGTAGTACGCCGCAATCTTCTTGCCTTTAAGCGGATTTACCACCTTTTTCGCCAGATTGTCAAAACCGACGGTGTCGCGAAGCATTTCGAGATAATGCACCACCTTGGTTTCGCCGCGATACGGCTCGTCCAGCTTAAGATAGTTGTTCGCGCGCGTGGCAATATAGTCGCTGGTTTGCATATCGTTGTTGACGCGCTTTAAGACGTGATGGCACGCCGAGCACAAAGTGAGCAAATCTTGTTTATGCTCTTTTGCGTCGTTAAGCGCCCTCACTGCCGACAGCTTGGTGGCAATTTCGTCCTCCGCCTGCGGATAAACCGCGCCGCAGCATTGCCAATTTTCTATTTCTTCCATCGTTACGCCCAAAACCTCGGCGGACGCCCTTGCGTATGCGTCCAGCTCCTTGGCTTTCGTTTTAAGCGTACAGCCGGGATAATAACTGAAAACCATATCCTCTCCTTAGACCATCTCTTCCGGATGGAACACTTCGTCGAATTTTTCGGCCGTCAAAAAGCCCAGTTCCACGCACGCCTCTTTGAGGCTGATGTTGTCCTTGTAAGCTTTTTTGGCGGTTTTTGCGGCGTTGTCGTAGCCGATGTACGGATTGAGCGCGGTAACCAGCATAAGGCTGTTGTGCAGATTGTGCGCCATTTTTTCTCTGTTGGCTCTTATTCCCACCACGCAGTTGTCGTTGAAGCTCTTTATACCGTCGGCCAGCAGTCTGACAGATTGCAGGAAGTTGTAGATGCACACCGGCATAAACACGTTCAGCTCGAAGTTGCCCTGCGACGCCGCCATACCGACAGCAACGTCGTTTGCGATAACCTGCACGGCAACCATGGTAACGGCTTCGCACTGAGTAGGGTTGACCTTTCCCGGCATAATGGAGCTGCCCGGTTCGTTTTCGGGGATAAAGATTTCGCCCAGTCCGCAACGCGGGCCGCTTGCCAGCCATCTGACGTCGTTTGCGATTTTCATCATATCCGCCGCCAAAGCTTTGAGCGCGCCGTGAGCGAAAACGAGTTCGTCCTTCGAGGTCAACGCGTGGAATTTGTTTTCCGCAGTCCTGAATTCCTTCCCCGTAAGCTCGGAAACCACTTTCGCAACTTCCGTGGCAAAGCCCTTAGGGGCGTTGAGGCCGGTGCCGACCGCAGTGCCGCCGAGAGCCAGTTCCTTAAGTCCCGGAAGCGCAAGTTCCAGCATACCCTTGCATTTTTCCACCATGTTGCGCCAGCCGCTTATTTCCTGACTGAAAGCAACCGGAACCGCGTCCTGCAAGTGAGTTCTGCCGCTTTTCACGATGCCTTCGTTCTCTTTTTCAAGCCGTTTAAGGGTGGCGACGAATTCGTCCATCACCGGAAACAGCTTGTCTTCGATGGCGCAAACGGCAGCAATATGCATGGCCGTCGGGAAGGTGTCGTTCGAGGATTGGCTCATATTGATGTGATCGTTAGGGTGCAAAATCTTTTTGCCGGCGATTTCGTTGCCGCGATTTGCGATAACCTCGTTGGCGTTCATGTTAGACTGAGTGCCGCTTCCCGTCTGCCATACGACGAGCGGAAAATGGTCGTTCAGACTGCCCGAGATAACTTCGTCGGCCGCCATGGAAATATACTTCAGGCGTTCGTCGTCGAGCCTGCCGAGCCTGTTGTTGGCGATTGCCGCGGACTTTTTCAGAATACCGAACGCGTGCGTGATTTCTCTCGGCATAATTTCGCCGCCGATTTTGAAGTTCTGATAACTTCTTTGAGTCTGCGCCGCCCAGTATCTGTCGGCCGGGACTTTCATTTCGCCCATAGAATCCTTTTCAATACGATAATCCATCATAATCTCCTATAAAATAACCTAATTATTGTTGTCGTTGTCCATAAGGTTTTGCAGCTTATAGCTCAAAACCACCAGCGTAACGGCTATGTCTTCGTTCTGAAGCTCCACGCCGTCGGGCACGATGAGGTGCGTCGGGGCAAAATTGACTATGCCTCGTATGCCTGCGTCCACAAGCTTGTCGCACACGTCCTGCGCGTCGTCCTTGTGTACGGTTATTATGCCCATTTTTATGTCGTTATCCCTGACGAAACTTTTCAGTTTGTCCATCGGGTAAACCTTGATGCCGTTGATTTCGCTGTTCCACAGATATTGATTCTGATCGAAGGCCGCGGCTATGGTGATGCCGTACTTGGAAAATCCGGTATAACTTAAGTAAGTCGTGCCCAGCTTCCCCGCGCCGACAAGAACTGCCGCCTTCATATTGTTGTAGCCCAACAATTTTTCCATATCCGCCACAATGTCTTTAAGGACAAACCCGAGTTTAGGTTTGCCCTCTACGCTTGACACGGCCGCGATGTCTTTTTTTACTTGTATCGCCGACAAATTCATGGCTTCCGCTATGGTTACGGACGATATGTATTCGCATTTCCCTTCCATGCTCTTGAGATACCTTAAATAGGTCGGCAATCTTTTCACCGTGGCAAGGGACAGCCTTTCTTTTTTGTGTTGTTCGTTATTCTCCATCAGTCGAGTTGGTCGATAATAGACCTCAGGGCGTGAGCAGATTTTTGCAGAGCTTCTCTTTCTTCGTCGCAAAGCGGCAGTTCGATGATCTTTCTGATGCCTTCGCTGTTGACCACCACAGGTACGCTGAGGCACACGTCGGAAATGCCGTACTGGCCTTCGAGAAGCGTGGAAAGCGGCAGAATGACGTCTTTGTTTCTGAACACGCAGTCGCAAACGTGACGAACCGTCAAAGCGATGCCGTAGTAGGTTGCGCCTTTAAGCTTGATGATTTTGCCGCCGCTCTTCAAAACCTGTTGATGAATTTCGACGACTTCTTCCTTAACCTGCTCTTTGCTCTTTCCCGTTACCATCGAAACGTAGTCGATAAGAGGCATACCCGCGACGTTTGCAAAGTTCCAAGGAACCATGCTGGTGTCGCCGTGTTCGCCGAGAACCATTGCGTGGAAGTTCTTGCTGGAGGTGTTGTCCATATATTCGCCCAAAGCGTCTCTCAAACGAATGGTGTCCAGAAGCGTGCCGGTGCCGATGACCTGGCTCGGTTTGAGGTTGGTGCATTTGATGGTTTCGTAAGTCAGAATGTCCACAGGGTTGGAAACCATGACATACATTGCATGCGGAGCGTATCCGGCAACGATAGGCATAACTTCTCTTATGATGTTGACGTTGACTTTTGCAAGGTCGATACGGGTTTGTCCCGGTTTTCTTGCGATGCCCAAGGTTACGATGACTATGTCGCTGCCTTCAGCCGCGCTGTAGTCGCCCGAAGTGAGTTTGATGTTTGGGGTGAAATAAGCCGCTTGTCTTAAATCGATGACTTCGCCTTCGGCTTTGTCGCGGTTGATGTCAATGAGAACAAGTTCGCTGCTCATGCCGCTGATGGTGAGTGCGTAGGCTATGGAAGCGCCGACGTTTCCCGCTCCCAGAATGGTGATTTTTTTACTGCGATTGTTCATAGTTATCTCCTTTTGAGGCACTTTGTGCCGTTATTTTCCGTGATATTTTTCGACAAAAAACTTATTGGTATTTTTTTATCGATATAATTTTATCGAATTTCTTTCACTATGTCAACCGAAATAACGCGGCAAAAACGTTTTGTGTTGGTAATATTTGTAAAAACAAGTTTTTAAGGGCGAAAATCCATGCTTTCGAGGCGCTTGACCACGTTTACGACGTCTTCGTTGAAAACGAGGGTTGCGTAGCGATCGAAAGGCGTGGCCTGCTTGTTCACAAGCACCAGATTCTCTCCCCTAAATCCCGTCAGCAGCCCCGCCGCGGGATACACCGCAAGGCTCGTCCCCACAACTATCACCGTCTGCGCATTTTCTATCGCCGCAACGCTTTTCTCAAAAACGTCGGCGTCGATGCCCTCCTCGTACAAAACCACGTCGGGCTTCACCAATCCGCCGCATTTGTCGCATTTAGGCGCGCCGGACGAATTCATAACATAATTTACGTCAAAAAATTTGCCGCAACGCATGCAATGATTTCTATGGACGCTGCCGTGAAATTCAAGCACGTTTTTGCTTCCAGCCGCCTGATGCAAACCGTCTATGTTCTGCGTTACGATTGCCGACAGCTTCCCTTCCGCCTCAAGCTTGGCAAAATAGCGATGCGCCGCGTTCGGCTTCGCTTTCGGATAAATCATTTTCGATTTGTAAAATTCGTAAAACTCCTTGGGGTGCGCCACGAAAAAGCTGTGGCTTATGATCTGTTCGGGGCTGTAGCCGCCTCCCTTTTCGTTGTAAAGGCCGTCTGCCGACCGAAAATCCGGTATCCCCGACGGACAGCTTATCCCCGCTCCCGTAAAAAGAACGGTGTTTTTTGACGTGTCAATGATTTTTTTAAGTTCTTCGTATTTGTCCATATCCGCCTCCGATTTAATTATACCTTCCTTCCACGCTTTTTGCAATGTATTTATTTAAAAAGATAAAAGAAAAAGGGAGCGAGGGTCGCTCCCTTTTTTGGTGATTTCGATCAGCTTATTTTTGTCATTTGGCCTGCGGTGACAGTCCAGGTTATGGTGACGGTTTCGCCGCCGCGAAGGACGGTGTATTCAACTTCGTCGCCGACGTGTTGAAGCAAAACGAGGTCGATAAGCTTGTACATTCTGTCCGTTTCGTACTCTTTTCCGCCGATTTTCACTTTGGTTATGACGTCGCCTTCCCTAAAGCCTGCGGTTTCGGCCGCGGTGCCTTCCTCAACGCTTTTGACGGTTACGTTTTCCTTTATGACGCTTTTTTGTTTCGCCGCGTCGTAAATTGCTTTGCTGTCAAGCCCCGAAACCGTTATGCCGAGAACGGGTTTGTAGCCGTTCTTTTCGCCGGTGGTTACGTTGTAGTAAAGAAGGTTATCGACCACTTTTTTCACGAGGTCAACAGGTATTGCGTAGCCTATGCTCTCCACCGTGCTTTCGACGTTTTTGGCGTTGACGATGCCGATGACTTCGCCTTGTGCGTTAAACAGTCCACCGCCGCTGTTGCCCTTGTTGACAGGAGTGTCGATGCGCATAACGCGGTAGGTAACGGCGGTTTTTTCGTCGGCCGCGGTCATTTCGAGATATTCACTGTCAATCGACACTATGCCCGCGGTAACCGAAGTTCCGCTGCCCTTTGCGTTGCCGATTGCTATTGCTGCGTCGCCTGCCGACACGCTTTCGGACGAGCCCAAAACCGCTTGAGTGGCGTTGCTGCTCTTAAGAAATTCGCTGTTTTCGATTTTAAGAACGGCGATGTCGTAGGTCATGCTGCCGCCGACGTAGGTCGCTGGAATGGCGTAATCGAGATATTCGCTGCCGTAAAGCATAACCTCAACGTTGTCGCTTACGTGATCGGAAGTGCTTGCGCCGCTGTCGTAAACGACGTGATAGTTGGTGACGACGTAAGCGTTGCCTTTTTCCTTGTCGAGCTTATAAATTATTCCGCTGCCCGCAGACGCATACTTTTCAGAGGAAGCTCCGCTTTTCGTAAAGTTAGAAACCACCAACACGGTGCCGTACGCCGCCTTCGAAACCATCGAGGAAACCGCTTCCGGAGCTGTAACCTGCAAATTTTCGTTTATGAAATCCGCCAGCGTCCCCGTGTATCCTGCGGTTTTTGCCGCTTCGTACAAATCCTCCACCGTGATTTTGGCGTTGGTGCCGTCTTCGCCGTCAACGCCGTTTCTGCCGTTGGTTACGGTGAAATCGTAAGTCGAACCGTCGGAAAAAGTGATGGTGTAGGTGTCGACAAGGCCTTCCGTCTTGGTTTTGGTGATGCTGACGACGGTGTTATAATAATTGTTGGCCGAGGAATCGTTGCACGCGCAAAGCGAAACGCCCAGCGCGACGACCAGAACCACGACCAGCGCAAAAATCGTTTTTTTGCTTTTGGCCATACATAGCCTCCCGTATTTTTATGACAAAATTTTACGTCCCGAATGTTAATTGTACCTTAAAATAACCGAAAATATGTTTTTTTTATAAAAAAACGAGGCTTTGCTTTGTGAGCAAAGCCCCATAAATTCAGATTATTCCAAAATGTTCGTGGTGATATAGTCCACGCCCATCTTCACGAGCCACCTTGCCACAGGCCTCCGGTCCACCGTCCAGCAGTTGACCTTGATGCCGTTTTCGTGCATTTCTCTGACGGCTTTCGGGCGAAGCGCGCGGAAGTTGACGTCGATATCCAGCTTATGCTCGATAAGCGTTTTAAGCACGTTTTTGTTGTAGTGCAAAGTGAGGTATTGAGCAGGCTGCAGAGGATATTTTTTCCTCAGCGCCAAGAGGTTTTCGAGATAGAACGAAATGAAAATGATGTGGTCCATATAGCCGAGGCTTTCGATTTCGGCGCACATATCCCACACTTCCTGTTCCTCAAAGTGGTTTTTCATTTCCAGAACGCCAACCTTGCCGTGTTCCTTGAGGGACAAAACGTATTCCTCGAGCGTCGGAATTCGGGTTTCCTTTTCACCGCCCTCTTTGCTTTTTGCGTAAAGCTTCACCTTCCTCAAGGTGTCGAGCGGAGTTTTTTCCACGAGATATGACGTTGCCGACACCCTCGAAGTGAAACTGTCGTGAATGATAACGTATTTGTTGTCAGAGGTAACGTGCACGTCGGTTTCGATGCCGAAATAGCTGTGCTCGCCCGCAAGGTCGAAGGCCGCCACCGTGTTTTCGCGTTTGATACCGCTGAGGCCGCGGTGCGCAATCATTTTGCAGTCGCCTTTCTGTTGAAACTTTTTGGATTTTTTGTAACGTAGAAGCATAATTTATCTCCAAACCATATTTCACATCCATTATAGAACTATCTTTCGTATGTTGCAATCGTTTCAAAAGGGAATTTTCAAAATATTACAATTTTTGCAAAACCGCGATAGTGCCTAAAAATCGGTGAGTATTATAAAAAACCGCATTTTTCAGAATACTTTCAGCGGTTTTTTCGGATTTTTACCATAAAAAAGCCTTCGTACAGCTCCGTCGGGCAAACGGTTACCGCGCCCGGAATCGTGCTTTCAAGCGTCGGCAAATCCTTATTTCCCGAAAATTTTATCGGCACGACGCACGCGTTGAAATCCCTCAGAACCTTTGAAACGACGTTCTCGTTTTCTTCTTTCAGAACCGAACAAGTGGAATAAACCATCGTCTGCCCCGCTTTCAGCACGGTGAGCGCTTTTTTGAGAAGAGCCTCCTGCAAGCGAGTGGTTTTTTCGATGAGCTTTAAGGTGAAAGTTTCGGCGATTTTCGGATTTCTGACGTTCAGAATTCCGCTTCCCGAACACGGCGCGTCCAAAAGAACGTTGTCGAAACGGAAAAAATCGCTTATGGTTCTTGCGTCCGTTTGCAGCACGTTTGCCGAAACCCCTTGTTTTTTAAGGTTAAAGCGCAGCTGCTCGGCGCGGGCCATATCTCTTTCGCAAGCGGTCAGGTTGACTTTTCCACCCGTCATGGCGTAAATTTCCGATGTTTTTCCGCCCGGCGCCGCAGTCATGTCCAGAACGTCCTGCCCCACCGAAAGATCCATTGCGATCGGCGGAAGCTGGGACGATAAACTCTGAAGGTAAATCTTGCCGCTTACGTAAATTTCAAGCGGTCTTACGTCCGATTCCGACGCGCCGTCCAAAATCATGGCGGAGTCGCTCCACGAAACGCCTTTCGCGCTTATCCCCGCGGCGGAAAGCGCCTCCGAAACCTCCTCGGCGGAAGACTTGACGGTGTTCACCCTCAAGGTTACGGGGCGTTTTTTTTCGTAGCCGCAGACGATTTTCTCCACTTCTGCGGGCGAATACTCCGCCCTCAGTTTTTCCCTTAAAAACGTCGGCAACGGATAGGTTACGCCGTCCATCTTACGCTCTTTCTCTTGTTTCCGTAACGACTTTTGCGATGAAATCGTCCAAAGTCATAACTTCGGTTGCGGTGGTGTCGCGGTAACGGAGGGAAACGGTTTTGTCTTCCGCTTCTTTTTCGCCGATAATCACCATGTACGGCACTCTGTCAACAAGCTGCGCCTGACGGATTTTGTAGCCGATTTTTTCGTTTCTGTTGTCAAATTCCACTCTGACTTTGGCGGCTTTGAGCGCTTCGTAAACCTCTTGTCCCCAAGCCTCGCTCTTTTCGCTGACCAAAAGAACCTTGACCTGCGTCGGAGCAAGCCACACCGGGAATTTGCCCGCAAAGTGCTCGGTCAAAATACCTATAAAGCGTTCGATGGAACCGAAGCAAACTCTGTGAATCATGATAGGACGTTGCTTTTCGCCGTTTTCGTCAACGTATTCCAAACCGAAATTGAGCGGCATCTGGAAGTCGAGTTGAATCGTGCCGCATTGCCACGTTCTGCCGAGAGTATCTTCGAGGTGGAAGTCGATTTTCGGACCGTAGAATGCGCCGTCGCCTTCGTTGACGATATACGGAAGTCCGATTTTTTCAAGAGCGGTTTTGAGTCCGTTTGTTGCGGCTTCCCAATCCTCATCGCTTCCCATGCTGTCCTCTGGACGTGTGGAAAGTTCAACGAAATACTTAAATCCGAATTTGCTATAAACTTCGTTTATAAGATGCACCACGCCGATGATTTCGTCAGTGATTTGTTCTCTTCTCATAAAGATATGAGCGTCGTCTTGCGTGAAGCATCTGACTCTGAACAGACCGTGGAGCGCACCTTTGAGTTCGTGGCGGTGCACGAGTCCGAGTTCACCCACGCGAAGCGGCAAATCGCGGTAACTGTGCGGTTCGCTCTTGTACACCATAACGCCGCCCGGGCAGTTCATCGGCTTGACGCAATAAGTTTCGTCGTCGATAATCGTTGAGTACATATTGTCTTTGTAGTGATCCCAGTGACCGCTGGTTTCCCACAAATGACGGTTCATAATCATAGGAGTGGACACTTCGACGTAATGGTCGCGAGTGTGGATTTCACGCCAATAATCGATGAGCGAATTTTTGATTGCCATTCCGTTTGGCAAGAAGAACGGGAATCCCGGCGCTTCGTCGCAGAGCATAAACAGTTTCATTTCCTTGCCTATGCGGCGATGATCGCGCTTTTCCGCCTCCTCGAGAAGTTTGAGATAGTCGTCGAGTTCCTGTTGAGTGGCAAAAGCCGTACCTTTGACTCTCGTGAGCATCTTGTTGTTTTTGTCGTTCTTCCAGTATGCGCCCGATTGTCCCATAATCTTGAACGCTTTGAGCGCCTTGGTGTACGTGAGGTGAGGGCCTACGCACATATCGATATACTCGCCTTGCTGATAGAACGTGATGACCGCGTCGTCGGGAAGGTCGCCGATATGCTCGACTTTGTATTTCTCTCCCCTCTGTTGCATAAGCGCAATGGCCTCCTCGCGAGGAAGAGAGAACGCCTTTATCGGAAGATTCTCTTTGACGATTTTCTTCATTTCCGCTTCGATGCGCGCAAGGTCGTCGTCGGTGAGTTTGGTTTCGCCGAGGTCAACGTCGTAATAAAAACCTTTCTCGTTGGCAGGACCGTAAGCAAAGTCTGCTTCGGGGAAAAGACGTTTGATTGCCTGCGCCATAATGTGCGCGGCGGTGTGACGGATAACGTGCAATTCTTCTGCTTTGTCCGTGATTTCTCCGACCGTGCCGTTGTTGTAGATAACTTTCATAAAACGCTCCTTTTATGACGATTTATTTCTCATTTTCGTGGATTTCAAACAAAAAAACCCTCGAAAAAAACGTACTCCTACGCTTTTCCCAAGGGCGCATAAATGCTCGGTTCCACCTTGATTTTTACTTGCTTTTCCTTTTACGCAAGGTGTGCGGCGACGCTTACTGTCGTTTCGGCGCGCGACTCCGGAATGGTCTTCGCTCAACCTCCGCAAAGAAACTCCCAGCAAACGTTTCTCTCTCTCGGTGCGGAAATGAAGAGTTACTCTTTCCTTCACAGTCTTTATAAATTTTTCGACTTGATTATATCACCCAAGCATTTGGCTGTCAATTTATTTTACAACTTAACTCTCAAACGCACACGTTCTGCCGGTTTGTTGCGGTTGCTCCGCCGATTTGTCTTCTCTCGCCACACGTCAAACGCAACGGTTCGGTTGATTCGATTTCTTTTTTACTCTGAAAATACTATGAAAAAATATTTTTCTATATAAAAACGACGATGCAAGCGCATCGTCGCATACTTTTGGGTTGTTGTACCCTTCTTTGTGTTGTTTCACTCTACTATCTCTTTCTTTTGCTCGTTGCTAAGGTGTATGAGTTTGTTGTCAACGCCGAGTTTGTTGAGCAAGTTTCGCACCGCATTGTCAAGCGGCTTGCCTTCGCGATAGTCCGCCTTGAAAATCCAGTCCACCCTCTCGTGCTTGAGAAGAGGTTGCACTTTTTCTTTCTGTCCTTCCTGATAGAGCGCAATGGAGTGACCGCCCGACAGTTTGACGAGTTTCATACACGGCACGTCGGTGAGTCCGTCGCCGAGGTAAATCATATTGTTGAAATACACTCTTCTCTCGTTTTCGGGGGTGGAAGCGTTGACGTCTACGTTGTTGCTTATGTCGAGAACGCCCTTGTTTATGCGGTATACGAACTGGGTTTTGTTGGTGTAATTGACCGCCATTTTCGCCCACATTGCGTTGCCGTCCTTGCCGTACAAAAACTCGCTTGCAAACACTTTTTTGAAGTGTTTTGCGATGCTCGTGCCGTCGATAATCTCTTTAAGTCCCGACGAGAGAACGTAGTGTTCGACCTTTACGCCGGCCTCTTCGCCGTAGCGGTTGATACGCTCGAACCAATCTTCCACTCCGGGCAGATACTCCACGAACTTTCCGCACTCTACGAGGTCGCGACGTTTGAGCGGTTTGCCGTTTTCTTCAGCTTTGACCATCATGGCGTACATATACGCAAGCACGCTGTCCATCTGCTCTTCGGAAGCGAGTTTTTGCGTACCGTCCCAAAAATCGTCGGGATTCATACCGAGGCTGGGAATAAACGTATACTCCTGCATATCGCGTGTGATGAGCGTTTTGTCGAAGTCGTACATTATCGCTACAATTGGTTTTTTCATATAGACGTCACCTATCGTTTTTTATTGCAAAACGTATTATAACACGTTCCCATGCGCATTTCAAGCATGTTTATTCGGGTGCGGGTGTCCCGCCCTCAGTTATTAACTATTAATTGATAATCATTAATTATTGGCGTACGTTGTGTTCTTCTGTATAACGTCGTGTGCGCCGCCTTCTTTTATGCTGATTGCGGACACGAGCGTCATCTTTGCGTCTTTGTGCAGTGCCGCTATGGTCGTTGCGCCGCAGTTGCACATTGTTGATTTTACTTTGTAAAGGCTCTTACGCACGTTGTCTTTGAGGCTTCCTGCGTAGGGAACGTAACTGTCCACACCCTCTTCGAAGCCGAGTCCGCTCTTGCCGCCAAGGTCGTAGCGCTGCCAGTTTCTTGCACGGTTGCTGCCTTCGCCCCAGTACTCTTTGACGTAGTTGCCGTTGATGACGAGTTTGTTGGTGGGGCTTTCGTCAAAGCGTGCAAAATATCTGCCGAGCATAAGGAAGTCTGCGCCCATTGCGAGTGCGAGAGCCATATGATAATCTTGCACGATGCCGCCGTCCGAGCAGATGGGGATATATACGCCCGTCTTTTTGAAATACTCGTCGCGAGCCTCCGCAACCTCGATAAGTGCGGTTGCCTGTCCTCTGCCGATGCCTTTTTGCTCGCGAGTGATGCATATCGAGCCGCCGCCGATACCCACTTTTATGAAATCTGCGCCGCAGTCGGCAAGGAAGTTGAATCCGTCCTTGTCAACGACGTTGCCTGCGCCGACTTTGACTTTGTCTCCGTAGTTTTTGCGGATATAATCGAGGGTTTTCTTTTGCCAAATCGTATAGCCCTCCGACGAGTCTATGCACAAAACGTCCGCACCCGCCTCGATGAGCGCCGGCACTCTTTGCTCGTAATCGAGCGTGTTTATGCCTGCGCCGACCATATATCTCTTGCTCGAATCGAGAAGTTCGTCGGGATTCTTTTTGTGTTGGTCGTAGTCCTTGCGGAAAACCATATAAAGCAATCTGCCCTCGTCGTCGATAATGGGAATGGAGTTGAGTTTGTGATCCCAAATGATGTCGTTCGCCTCGATAAGAGTGGTGTTTTGCGGCGCGGTTATCAGTTTTTCAAGCGGAGTCATAAACTCTTTGACCTTAAGGTCAACTGCCATACGACTCACTCTATAATCGCGGCTTGTGACCATGCCGAGCAACTTGCCGTTTGACGTTCCGTCGTCGGTGATCGGAATGGTGTTATGCCCCTTTTGTGCCACGAGCGCAAGCACGTCGGCAAGAGTGTTTTCGGGCGTAAGATTGCTGTCGGATACGACGAATCCTGCCTTGTAATTTTTCACTTTTCTCACCATCTCCGCTTCGCTCTCGATGGATTGCGATCCGAAGATAAAAGAAATCCCGCCTTCTCGTGCCAGTGCGATTGCAAGCGTATCGTTGCTCACCGATTGCATTATGGCAGAGGTCATCGGGATGTTGAGAGAAAGCGACGGTTCTTCACCCTTTTTGAATTTTACGAGCGGAGTTTTGAGGCTCACGTTTGCAGGAATGCAATTCTCGTCCGTGTAACCGGGGATAAGCAAATACTCGTTGAAAGTTCTCGAGGGTTGATTGAAATAAGTTGCCATACGACCTCCTGTCACTCCGCTACGCCGCAAACTTCTTCACGCCGTGCTTGGAATTATAAAATTTTTTCCATTATATCCGTAAAAACCGCACAAAGCAAGTTATTATGCCGCTTTGCCCCGTCGTTTCATAAAAAAACGACCTATATTCGCACTTTAACGGAAAAATCGTTGCAAAATTGCGAATATAGGCCATAAATTTGCTTTATTTTAACCCGATGCGAGCGTCAATAAAACTCTTTGCTCGTGTTGCTCTTCCACTCCGAATAGCCCTGCGGATTGGGAGATTGCGTTTTGACAAACTCGCAATATCTCTTGCGAAGTTCCGCTTCGAGCGCAAAATCTTTTTCGTCAAACTTGCGCCACGGATGCTGATTCAAGCCGAAAACGTACCATAAATCCGCACTGTGCCACGCTCCCTTGTCGTCGCCGGGCAACGGGTGATAAAAATGCGACACCCACACCTTGCCGTTGCCTGCCCTCATAGCCTTCTTGGCTATGCGCTCGAGATAAGGCGCAAGCAAATCGTTTTTGGTGACGCCCAAAATGCACGGGATTTGCTCGTCTTTATACGCGTTTTTATAGAGGTCCTTACGCACGATTTCACCGTCGAAAACGGGCATCGTGGAAAGCATTGACATTGCAAGATTTCGTTTGTTTTGTCTGTACCAGGCAAGATACAAGTCCTGCGCTCCGCAAGTTTTGGGGTCTAATCCCCTCTTTTGCAAATCCTTGCGGACGCGAGCGAAAAAACGTTTTGCTCTCTTTTGAGATTTCGGCGCGAAAATTCCGCGCACGCTGCCGCCGCCCGAAAGCATAATCGCGCCTTTGACCGTCTCTTTGACATTGGGCAACAGCACGAGATTCTGAAGAGATATCGCGCCTGCGCTCTGACCCATAAGCGTGATGCTGGACGGATCGCCGCCAAAGACGGAAATATTTGCCTTTATCCACTCGATTGCGCAAATCATATCGTAAAATGCAAGGTTCTGCGCGCCCTCGTCGGCGTTATAGCCGAAAACGTTGAGTCTGTAATTTGCCGTGACGCAGATTACGCCCTCCTTTGCGATTTCCGTGCCGTCGAAAGGACGCTCGTCGCTAGAACATATCACGAACGCTCCGCCGTGAATATACAACAAGACGGGCAGATTTTGCGCATTTTTTGGCGCGTATACGTTGAGATTCAGACAGTCTTCGGAATGACGAAAAGTCATACCTTTTCTGAACTCGTCGTAATAGAAAATATCCTGTTTTGACTTGGATTTGCTCTCGTCGAAAAACTGCCTGAATTGCGGGCAACCGTCCCCTCTTCTCGTGGCGTCGACCTCTTTTGCAAGCGGCTCTAAAACGGGCTTTTTGAATCGTTCGCCTCTTGCGAATCTGATACCCAAAAAGGAAGCCGTTTCGCCTCTGTCAATACCTTTGATAACATGATTTTGATCGTTTATAACGTAGTCCATTGATTGATGTTCTTTATTGCTTAACACTCGCGTATTTCAGCAATAGTTATATTGCACCTACGGTGCAGTTATATTTGCGCCAAGCGCAAGTGATATTTTTGGCTTGCGCCAAAAGCGATATTGCGAAATTGCGGTGTGAGTTTTTATCCTTGCTCGAACTGATAGCGTGTGTCGGTTGCGCGGTTAGAAAGCGGGAAAACCGCAATATTGAGATGAAGAACAAGCGAAACACTCTGGTGAGCACAATATTTGGATGAAGAACAAGGAAGGCACTCTTTTTCAGGCAGGAGCGTACTTTTGCGTACGTGACTGTTTGCAAAAGAGTGCCTGACGCAGTTATTCGCCAAATAGTGCGCTCACCACTTGTTTTCACAATATTCGCAGAATGCATACATATCCCTCACCTCAACCTTCGTTCCGTCGTCGAGGATCGCTGTGCCGTTCCAAATGCCGTGGACTTGGTGGCAATGCATGCGGAGAAGATTGAGGACGTTGAGATCGCCGTGATGATCGTAGAAAGGAGTCATGGTGAAATCGAATCTGCCGTCTTGAGATACGAAGTGCCACGGCTCGGTGAATTTGTCGGGTTTTGGGAAAACTTCAACGTCGACAGGTCCGAATTTGTGCGCTTTGCCGTCCCAGAAAATCGCGGTTTCGGTGGCGTTGGATTCGTCGCCGATGCCCCAAGTGATTTCAAAACCGAACATATGGTCTTTGCCGTCAGGTCCTTGTACGACCTTCGAGCCGTTGCCCCAATACCATACCATTTTGTAGGGGGTGTTGACTCTGCCCCAGTCGAGGAATGCGAAAGTGTCCTTTTTGTCGAACTTCCACACTTGCTCGCCCCAACGGAACGTGCCCTCGCAAGGCATGCAGTTTTGCTTGGTGGTCATAAAGTATCTCGTGGGTTTGCCCGCAAACGGAAGAACGGTGGTGATGTTTTCAAGCCCGTCCATAATGTCCATGGTGAAATTTGCCTCGACTTCCTTGCCTTTGAATTTGCCCTTGAAATACAACGCCCTGACGTTGGTTTCGGTGACCGCTTTAAAACGAGTGCCCGCAACGGTGTGGTCTACGACGTTCGGCTCGTCGCCCTTGGGAGGAAGCATATATTTTTTGCCGCCGAGGAAAAGCGCAGTCGATTCCAAAATCGTGCCCGAGTGGATTTTGCTTTTTTTGTGCGCGTGATGAAGGTCGGTTATGGACGCTTGCGCGTATCCGCCGATGGAAATGTTGGCAAAACTGATTTGCACCATAAATTCGCCGTTGGAAATCTGATAGAAATCCCACTCTTTTTTGCGGTTGGCAGGTTTTGCTTTTTCACGCTCGTATTCAAATACGTTGTGCCTTGCCCAGCCCGGAGCAAGCAATTTGCCGTCATCGCCCAAAAGTTTGGTGGGCGCGGTGTATTCGGTCTGTTTGCTGTTGAGTTGACCTTCTATCCAACTCGGATAAGTTCTCTTCATAATTTCCCTCCGCTTTACGCCTTGCGGCATAAATGATTATACGAAAAGTATAAAACAAAAATGCCCCCATTTCAAGAGCGATTTTTGACAATAGTACGATAAATGCAATCCCTTTGCAATATTTGAAACAAAGCCTATGAATAAATGTGGATTTGTGTTATGATTTTCAAAAGGAGTAAGCAATGGAAATAAAACCTATCGCACGCATATACACGCCTTTCAAAGAAAAATTCGGCATACCCCGCCAAAGCGGACGAGTCGCAACCACGGGCAAAATCGTTTTTGAAAAGGAGTTCCGCCACCCCGACGCTTTTCGAGGCATAGAGGGATTTTCGCATCTGTGGCTGATTTTCGATTTTTCGCTTGCACACAGAGAAGAGTTTTGCCCCACCGTACGACCGCCTCGCCTCGGAGGAAACGAAAAAGTGGGCGTCTTTGCATCTCGCTCGCCCTATCGTCCCAACTCGCTCGGGCTGAGTTGCGTGCGGCTCGTAGGCATTGAGCATAGCGACGAATACGGCGATTATCTCGTCGTCGAGGGCGCAGACTTGCTTGACGGCACGCCAATATACGACGTGAAGCCTTACGTTCCCACGGACTGCGTGAAAGACGCCGTATGCTCGTATGCGGACAAGCACTTTTTCGATAAACTCGACGTCGTGTGGCAGTGCGAAACGGCATTGCTGACAGAAGATACGAGAGCGGAAATAACAGCTTGCATTGCGGAAGATCCTCGTCCGTCTTATCAGAACTACGAGCGCGAATACGGCATGTCGTTTGAAAAATACAACGTCAAATTCATCGTGTCAAACGGCGTTGCAACGATTATCGAATGTAAAGAACGATAATCTATATAATCGCAAAAATCACCGTTTACGCATCAAAAAACACGCAATAAAATGCGTGTTTCGTTTTTTATCGGGTTATTGCCATACGGCTTTGAGATCGTCAATCGATGAAATATTTGCTGTAATTGGGCTTGAGCATTCTGTGCGGCACGCTGATTTGCGCAAGGAACACCGAGAGCAAAACTATGATGCATCCGACGAACTCCTTTACAGAGTAACTCTCGTGCAAAAACGCTACGCCGCCTATAAACGCGATGACGGATTCGAGCGACATTATGAGCGTTGCAAGTTCGGGCGGAGCGTACTTCTGCCCTATCGCTTGGAATGTGAATCCGACGCCTGCGGACATTATGCCCACGTACAAAACGGGAATAATGTTGTCCGCTATCGCGCTTGCCGGCGGAAAGCCCTCGATTGCCATTGCGGGCAAACTCAAAAGGCTTGCCACGACAAACTGCACGAAGGTTATTTTGAGAGGGTCGGTTTCGTCAACGAACACGTCTATGAACATTATCTGGAGCGAGAACATCACGGCACAAAGAAGCAAGATTGCGTCGGCGTAGGTCAAGCCCGTGTTTTCGTTGATGCACATAACGTAAAATCCGAGCACCGCAAACACGATTGCAAATTTGCCGTTGGTGGGGATCCTGCGTCTCAAAAGCACGTTGAACAACGGCACGAAGACAATATAAAGCGCAGTGATAAATCCCGTCTTGCCTACGGTGGTGTGCGCTATGCCGTACTGTTGAAGATTGTTTGCGCAAAACAGACTTATGCCGCACAACAAACCGCCGATAAAAGTCGCTTTGTTCCAGCCCGTGCGCTTGACGCCCTTCTTTTTGCCGACGAGTTCGAGTATCACGATAAATATGCCGATAACGCCGACGGCAAGGGAAAATCTCAATCCGTTGAACGTGAAAGTCGGCACGTCGGACGACGCTTGTTGCTGAGCAACGAATGCAAAGCCCCAAACGAGCGCACACAGCGTGCAGAACGTTATTCCCGTTAAGTTGTGAGATTTTTGTTTGACCATATCTTTTATTCTATGATTTTTTCAAGCGATTTTGACAGTTTTTTGTAGTCGTCGAGCGACAACGCTTCCCCTCTTACCATTGGTGAAAACCCTGCGTCCCCAATGATTTGCGCCGCCGTCTGTTTGTCTATCTTGAACGCTACGGAGAGATTGTTGGCTAGAGTCTTTCTTCTCATCGCAAAGGACGAGCGCACGAGTTTGTGCAAAAGAGCGACGTTTTCTCCGTCGAGTTTGTTGCGGTCTACGTCTATGCGCACGACCGCGCTGTCCACGTTGGGAGAGGGATAGAACATGGTTCTTGACACGTTTCTCGTGATTTGCGCCTCGCCTGCCATCTCGATTGCAAGCGTAATTGCCGAGTAGTCGGGCGTGTTCGGTTTGGCAACGAAACGGAGCGCGACTTCCTTTTGCACCATAATCGTGATCGATTCGACCTCGAGAGTGCTTTCGATAAAGCGCATTGCAAGCGGAGTGGTGATATAATAAGGCAGGTTTGCAACCACCTTGAATTTTTTGCCGACTATGGCTTCGAGTTGCTCGTCGCTCATTTTGAGCACGTCACGGAACACAACCTCTGCGTTTTCAACGCCTTGCAAAGACAAGGCAAGCACCGCTTCGAGATTTCTGTCGACCTCAAACGAGTATACCTTTTTTGCGACTTTGGCAATGGCGCGCGTGAGCGTGCCTGCGCCCGTTCCTATCTCGACGACAACGTCGCTCGGTGTGATTCCGCTGTCTGCAACGATTGCGTCAAGCAAATTTGCGTCGGTGATGAAGTTTTGCCCGAGCGCCTTGTTGAAGCGAAAATCCACTCCTCTTATTATGTCTTTTATGCTTTTGTTTTCCATTTATTTCCTTATATGCGCGTGCATAAGCCGCAACGAGTCGCACACACTACTTACGTACCAAAGATAAATCGCCAAATCACACAAGACGAAAAATCGAAGTACAAAAGATAAAAACAGGAGTCACGGAAAATGCGACTGCTGTTTTTTCTTAATACTCGGTGTCTTCCCTTATGGTTTCGCGCACCTTGAAATGAGCGCCGACGCTCTTTGCGAGTTCTCCGCACGCTCTCACTTCGTCCTCCCCGATGAAATCCACGACCGACATGGTGGTGTCGATGCCTGCGTTTACGCAGTCTTTTGTGAATTTGAGCATAGCGTCGAACGCCGCCTCGCCGTACTTGCTTCTGCATATCTCCTGATACACTTCGGGCGTTGAAGCGTTGAGCGACACCGATACGCTGTCGATATACGGCGCAATGAGTTTTGCCACGTCGTCGCGCTTGTTGATGAGGTTGCCAAGTCCGTTAGTGTTGATGCGGATTTTGCAACCCTTCTTTTTTAGATACGGCGCAATCTGCGAAATCATCGACAAATTGCACATGGGCTCGCCGAATCCGCAGAAAACGATCTCTTTGTACTTTGACAAGTCGTACATGGAGATATCGTCGACGAGTTCTTCAAAAGTCGGCTCTTTGAGCAACCAAAGGTCGCTTCCGCTCACGCCGTCTTTTATGTTGCGGATGCAAAATTCGCAATTGTTCGGGCAACGGTTGGTTATGTTGAGATACAAACTGTCGCCGAATTCGTAAACGTAATTGTTGGTCATATACACTCTCGAAAAATGTAATTCTATATTTGTGTTTTTTGCAAAATCGATGTTTTATACGATTATTTCATGCGTGTAAACAGTCGTTTTGCGTTTTGCGTGGTGATTTCTTCTATTTCCTCGACGCTCATACCGAGCACCTGCGCCGCCTTTTGCGCAACGAGCGAAACGTACTTCGGCTCGTTGGTTTTGCCTCTGAACGGGACGGGCGTCATATAAGGGCAATCGGTTTCCAAAAGCAATCTGCCCTTTGGGACGACGGCAAGAGATTCGAGATTGTGCTTTGCGTTTTTGAAGGTTATCGCGCCGCCGAAAGCGTAGTACGCATCGAGTTTGTCAAAGATTTTCACGTACTCGCTCGAGCCCGAATAGCAGTGCAAAAGCAAGCCGTTTTTGATATAGCCTTTCATATCGAAAAGAATTTTTCTCGTGTCCTCGTAGGCGTCGCGTACGTGCAACGCAATCGGCAACTCCGCTTGGTTTGCGAGTTCGATTTGCTTTGCGAAAGCGGATTTTTGCACTTCCCTTTCGCTCAAATCGTAATAGTAATCAAGACCGATTTCGCCGATTGCAACGACTTTTTTATGTTTTGCAAGTTCCAAAATGCGTTGGCACGCTTCGTCGTCGAGCGTATCCGCATCGTGCGGATGAACGCCGACTGCGGCGTAAATTTCTTCAAATTTTTCCGCAATCGAAACGGCACACTCGGACGACGGCATATCGTAGCCTACGCAAATCGCACTTTCAAGACCGTCGTCTTTGAAAGAGGCGACTATTCTGTCTGCGTTGCAAAGCAGTTTTTCGTCGTTAAGATGGCAATGGGTGTCTATCAACATATTGGCTTATCTTACGACGCTGCCGCTCTCCACTGGCTTTTCGGGAGATACGAGCACAACTTCTTCACTTCCGTCTTCCTTCTTGAAGCAAGCGCAAAGAAGCATACCCTGACTCTCTATTCCGCGGAGTTTCGCGGGTTTGAGATTGTAGACGACAACGACGTTTTTGCCAATCATTTCTTCGGGCGTGTAATACTTTGCGATGCCGCTGACGATTGTGCGCGTTTCACTGCCTATCTGCACGGAGAATTTGAGGAGTTTGTCCGCTTTTTCAACCTTTTCGGCGGTCAGAATCTTGCCGACGCGAAGTTGAATCTTCGCAAAGTCGTCAATGGTGATTTCGCTTATATCGACGATATTCTCCGCCGCTTTCTCCTCTTTCTTTTCTTGCTTGCTTTCTTGCTTTGGTTGCGGTTTTGCCTCTTCTTCGGGTTTGTCGGCTTTGACGATGCCCTTTGCAAGCAAATCCTTCTTCACTTTTTCAACGTCGATTCTCGCAAAGAGATGCTCGGGGGCTTCGGCAACTTTCGTGCCGTTTGCAAGAAGTCCGAATTTGTCAAGATCGTCAAAACTTCTCAACTCTGCTCCGCACTGCGAAACGACTTTTTGAGAGGTCGAAGGCATGAACGGCGAGAGCAAACTTGCGCAAATCACGATGGTTTCGGTGAGGTTGTAAAGCACGGTTGCAAGTCTGTCTTTTTGGCTTTCGTCCTTTGCAAGCACCCACGGCATCGTTTCGTCGATATACTTATTGGCTCTGCGAAGCACCGTGAATATGTCCGAAAGCGCATCCGCGGAACGATAGGCGTCTATGTCGGCAAAGACTTTGTCTCTTGCCGCTTTGGCGATCGATTTGAGTTCGTCGTCAACGGGCCGGCTTACGCCTTTGTCGCTCACTACTCCGCCGAAATATTTGTTGCTCATCGCGATGGTGCGCTGAACGAGGTTGCCGTAGACGTTGACGAGTTCACTGTTGATGGTGTCCATAACGAGATCCCAACTGATCACGCCGTCGTTGTCGAAAGGCATTTGCGAAAGAAGGAAATATCTCACGCTGTCAACGCCGAAATAGTCTACAAGATCGTCGGCATAGATGACGTTGCCCTTGGATTTGGACATCTTTCCGCCGTCTTGCAACAGCCACGGATGACCGAAAATCTGCTTGGGAAGAGGAATCCCGAGCGCCATAAGGAAAATCGGCCAGTATATCGAGTGGAAACGCACGATATCTTTGCCGATAATGTGCACGTCCGCAGGCCATTCCTTTTTGAACAGGTCGGTTGAATTGCCGTCGGCGTCAAAGCCTATGCCGGTGATATAGTTGGTGAGTGCGTCAAGCCATACGTATACGACGTGGCGTTTGTCGAACGTCACGGGAATACCCCACGTGAACGACGTTCTGGATACACACAAATCTTGAAGTCCCGGTTTCAAGAAGTTGTTGACCATCTCGTTTTTGCGAGAGGTCGGCACGATGAAATCGGGGTGCTCGTCGTAATATTTCATAAGACGATCGGCATACTTGCTCATATTGAAGAAATACGCCTCTTCTTCCGCCATCTTGACTTCGCCGCCGCAGTCGGGGCATTTGCCGTCAACGAGTTGGCTCTCCGTCCAGAAAGATTCGCACGGGGTGCAGTACCAACCCTTGTACGAGCCTTTGTATATATCGCCCTGTTCGTAGAATTTTTTGAAAATCTTTTGGACTTGCTCCTCGTGCTCCTTGTCGGTGGTGCGGATAAATTTGTCGTAGGTGGTGTCCATCAAATCCCATATGCGCTTGATATCCGCCGCTTTTTGGTCGACGAATTGCTTGGGTGTGATCCCTGCGCTTTGCGCTTTGAGTTCTATCTTCTCGCCGTGTTCGTCAGTGCCGGTCTGGAAGAAAACGTCGTAGCCTTCCATACGCTTGGCTCTGGCGACGAGGTCGGAAAAAACGATTTCGTAAGTGTTGCCGATATGCGGCTTGCCCGACGCATACGCAATTGCGGTTGTCATGTAAAATTTCTTTTTGTCTTGCATTTTTCACCTCTTCGGCAGACTAATGGTGTCCGCCTTTTGGACTAGTTTATACATTATACAACTTTTATTTATAAAAGTAAATAAGAAGTGCATATGCGCGCGAGGTGAAAAATACAATATCGTATGAACGTTGCTTTTTTGCTGATAACCGCCGCATCCCTCGTGCTGATGACAGTGCGCGCGCCCGAATCCGCATTCCCCACGATGATAGAAGGAGTGCGAGAAGCAATCGAATTGTCCTTCAAACTCTGCGCCATATACGCAGTGTGGCTGTCCGCTCTGAAAATGGTCGAGGCAACCGCCCTCGACAAAAAACTGTCCAAACTTTTGCGCCCTATCGTGCGCAAGATTTTCAAAAACGAAAGCGACGACGCCTACGACAAAATATGCGTGAATCTCGCCGCAAATATGTTCGGTATGGGCGGAGTCGCAACCCCTGCGGGCATAAAGGCTATGAGCGCGATGGAGGACGGATCGGCAAAAGCAACGGACAATATGATTATGCTTCTGGTGATAAACGCAACGTCTATTCAACTTATCCCTGCAACCGTGATTGCGCTGCGAGCAAGCGCAAATTCGCAAAGTCCGTCGGATATAATCGTGCCGACTCTCATATCAAGCGGCATCGCAACTCTTTGCGGTACGATTATGTGCAAGGTGTTGTCTTTGAAAAAGAGCAATTCGGACAAAGACAACGGAACGGGCGTTTTATTTAGCGCAAACAGAAAGATAAAACCCTCGTTTTGCGATTTGAAAACAAAATTCAAAAGAGGTGCGAAATGAGCGTGAGCACGTATATTCTGCCCGTGATGCTCGTTGCGCTTATCGTCGTATGCGTCGCCAAAAAGGTAAAAGTATACGATTGTTTTCTGCTCGGAGCAAAGGACGGATTGAATCTCGTCGTGGATATTTTTCCGTACGTAGCGACGATTTTCATTTGCATCGAAACGTTCAAGGCAAGCGGTCTTGCGGACATAGTTTCTGGTTGGCTTGCAAAGCCGTTGGCGTATTTGGGAATCCCGAGCGAAGTTGCCCAACTCATTCTGCTCGTGCCTCTGTCGGGCAACGGAACGATTGCAATTTTACAAGACGTCATCGCAAAGTACGGCGCGGATTCGTATATAGCGAGATGCGCCTCAGTCATCGCAGGAGGAAGCGAAACAATATTCTATATTTCGGCGGTTTACCTCTCTGCGTGCAAGGCAAAAAAACTTCGCTACGCAATCCCCGTGTCGCTTTTTTGCACTCTGCTCGGCGCGTTGATTGCCTGCGCGCTGTGCAGATTTATGTGATGAAAGAGCCTTCGCTCAAAGCGAATAAAGCGATTCAACTTGCAAACGTTCGAGGGCGTTTATGCAAAAGTCTTCTCGTTTCGCAGGACAAGAAAAGCGATTTATGCAAACGGTTTATACAAAAAGAAAGACGCCTTTTTCAAAGCGTCTTTCTTTTATAATGCATAAGTTTTATGCAATGACTGCGTTGAGTTTGTCGACGAGTTCGTCAACGTTGATGCCGTGTACCGCCGCGGCTTCTTCAAGAGTTTCGCCGTGTGCAAGCATGCAATGCAAGCAATGCATACCGCTCTGTTGCAACACTTCTGCAAGTTTATCGGGATCGCCCTGAGCGAGTACGTCGATGATGAGCATGTCTTTTGTTACCATTGTTGTTACCTCCGTAAAGATATGTTAATTTTTATGTTTTATTCAAATTGTCCCGACAGAACCGCCCACGCTATAAACGCAATTACGCCGAGTGCAAGCAACACCGCAAACGCGACTTTGAGCGGAGACACGGGTGATTTGCCCGTGGATCTGCCCGTCCTGCCGTTGATGAGAAAACGGTAGCCCTTTTTGCGATAGGCGTATGCGCAAACCCACAAAGGCAAGAGCATGTAGTGGAATTTCGTGTCGAAATAGGTGGTGTTTACGTTGAGATAATCCACAACGTCCGCACCGTAGCCCTCGACAATACGTTTGCGAATCGTGTCGTCCATCTGACCTTTTGCCACGTCGAATCCGTCTTTGAGAGACGTGTCGTACTTCTCTGCCGAAAAGCCTGCAAGATAGTCCTTGTTGTACGCCTCGAGATTGTCCGTGTCGTAAGGAAGAATCTTGTTGAGTTCCTTTTGCGTGAGTTGAGTGCTTGCCTCAACCGCAACGTCATCGAAGGAATTGCTCGTCTGTCCTTTGACGTCGTACCACTCGATATACGTTTCCATATGGCGATCTTTGCCGCTGCCGACCATTCTCGTGCGCCTTTCGCCGAGCCTGCCGTCATAATCGGAGTGCGAATCGGTCGTGAACGCGTAAGAGGGTATGTAAACTCCTTTGAAGTTGTCCACTTTGAACCCTTTTTTGAGTTTAATAGGTGCAAAAAGTTTCTTTTTTATCCACTTTTTGCCTGCCTCTGCGGCTTGATTTTGCGAGAGCGCAAACGGTAGGATTCCGTCGGGTTTGAGTCCTTGCATATCCTCGACTTCAACGACGTTCGTGCCGCCGCAATAGGGGCATTTCACAGCCGTGTCAAAAGGCGCGAGTTTGACTTCCGCTCCGCAGTTGGGGCATTTGTAGGTCGAATCGTCAAATTTGACCTCCCCTTCTTTGAGACAAGAAAGATAATCTTGCTTGAAACTCAACTTTCTGTCGATTGTGCGCGTTGCATCACAATAGGAACAGTGCAGCGACCCTTTTTCGGGATCGTACACCATATCCGCACCGCAATTGTGGCACTTCACGACAGCCGATACGTTGTAATCGAACACGTCTGTCATATTATCTACGCCGATATAATCAGTCTATCTTTGCTCCGCATTCGGGGCAGAACTTCATACCCGATTTGACTTTTGCGCCGCATTTGGGGCAAGCCGCACTCATGGGTTGTCCGCACTCGGGGCAGAATTTTGCGTTTTGAGGGACTTCTGCTCCGCATTTTGCGCATTTGACGGTGTTTTCCGCACCGACTTTTGCTCCGCATTCGGGACAGAATTTCGCGCCTGCTTTGATGCTTGCGCCGCACTTTGCGCATTTGACTTTTGCACTTTGCGCTTCGTCGAGATTCTGTGCAAACTGATTCCCCACTCTTGCGCCCATGCCGAGACCGATGCCTGCCGCTCCGAACATTCCGCCCATACCGGGATTCTTTGCCGCGTCACGCATTGCCTGAACGGACTCGTATTGAGCGTACTCGCCCATCTTGCCGTCAAACACGCCGAGCGTGGTGCGTTGATCCATCGCCTTTTCAACCGCTTCGGGCAGTTTGAAATTGCGCACGATGACGGAATCGATATCGAGACCGAGTTCGTTGAACTTGGGCTTTGCTTGTTGGCAAACGGTGTCGCCGATTTCAAGATAGTTTGCCGCAAGTTCGAGCGCGGGAATTTCACATTCGCCGAGCATATCGGTGAGTTGCGCCAAAACGAGCGATTTGAGATGCTCTTCGATGTCCTCCGTTTTGAAAGAATGAATCGTGCCGAAGCATTCTTTCATAAACACTTCGGGATTCATAACGTGGAAGGAATACTCGCCGTGACCTGCGATGCGGATCATTCCGAAATTCTTGTCACGCATCATAACGGGATTGGGCGTGCCCCACTTCATCTGCGTGAACCTTCTTAAATTGACGTAATAAACGTCGATTTGTTTGGGGTTTTCAAATGCGTATTTCCAGTTTGCAATCGCGGTGAGAACGGGCGTTGAACCTTCGTCGAGTTTCCAACTGCCTTCCGTGAAAACGTCGCAAACGCTTCCGCGATATACGAAAATTGCGGCTTGAGAGGGGCGAACGATAAGTTCCGAACCCTTCATAATCGCATATCTGTCATCGTACTGAAATTTGTGTACTAAAGTATTTTGGGAATTGTCTTCCCAACTGATCACCTTGAGGAGTTGTCTTTTGATAAGTCCCATAAATGCCTCCGATTCGTTTTATTATATTATTATATCACAAGCGTTGATTTTTTCAATGAAAATTTGCAATCTGCCTCGCGTGCGCCGAAAACGCGACCTATTCTTGCACAAAATACGCATATTTCAACGGAAATGCAACCGCTTTTGTCACAAAAGCCATACGATATTCCGTGCTTAAGCAATAAAAGCAATGCGTTGCGCAATGCCGAAGACAACGAAAAAGCCTCGCCGTCGGGCGAGGCTTTTTGCGCTGTGTTTGATGAGTAAATTACACTCAAATTTCAATCATTCCCGTCACTGCTTGGTATTGCGGGATGGTTTTGCCCTTTGCAACTATAACGTCGCTACCGTTCTTCCAATCGGCATCTGCCGTCGTTGTGGTAAGCACCGTGCCGTTGTTGTCAACAACCGTGCCGATTGCCGCGTAGAGTTTGTAAACGATCTTGCGGTCGGACGACGTCGGGAGCGTGAGAGTTCCGCTCGTTGACGAGAACATAACGTCATAACTTGCTTCAAGAGTCGGATTGGTCTTACTTGCAGTGTAAACATACGCTTTGCCGAACCAGACAACGTTGACCTTCACACTACCGACGGAGTAAGTCGTCTGGAGCGTCGTTCCGTTACGGAGCGAACTTGCTTCGGGCGCAGTCGGCTTAACATTGTCGTTGATTTGTGTGATTCCGACGGTGATACGCTCTTGGTCTGCAAGTTGGACAATTGCGTTTCTGCCGCTTGCAGTGGTGGTGATACCGCTTGCCGATACGGTGTATTGCTCGTCCGCAGGCATTGAAACGATTGCATAGTAGAATTCAAGCGTTTCGTTTGCAGCCGCTTCGTATCCGCTTATCACATATTCTCCGTCTGCATTGCGCTCGTATTTGGGCGTTGAAACGCTAAACGTTGCAATGTAGGTGAACGGCATCGTCAATCTCTTCGGATTGTTCGGATCGAGACTGAATGCGGTTTTCGCTGTGCTGTTTTCAACCGTCGTGGAGTATCCGTTCGATACCTTCGTAAGAATCGTGTTGCCGCTCGAATCTTTGCCTGTGGTTGCCTCTTCGAGATTGTTGGCAATCATTTTCTTGACGAGGAACGGAATCTTGTACTCTTGCACGTTGCCGTCGACGCCGATGAGTTTTGCAGTGACGTAAATCACGCCGCCCGTGTACTTGGGTCTGAACTCGTCGAAACTCCAGACAAGCAAGTGGCTTGCATTTCTCGTCGTGTATACAACGTCTGCGGTTTCAGCCTTGCCGTCTACAATCTTGCCGGTACGCTCTTTGAACGTGAGCGAATCGGGCATGGTCGGCTTGATATACTCGTAGGGATTGATATAGGTCTTGTCGGTTGCAAGAGCGTAACCCGTGAGTTTTTGAAGTTCACTGTCGCTGACAATGCTTTCTACGCTTCTGTCAAGAACTTTGACGGTGAATCTGATGCGTTGCGTGCCGATTTCGTTGACTGCAGACTTGTCGTTTGCCTTGTAGTTGTACTCGCCGCCGTAGTTGACTATCGCATAGGCATAGTACTCGCCGCCTGCATAGGTCACGTTGACACCGCTGAAGTCCCAAACCACAGGCACGTCGACAGACTTGCCGTTTGCGAGCGCGACGTTGAGTCTGGTCGGGAAGTTGACGTAATCTCTGTTGAGTTCGGCCACAGTAAGTTCGACGTATTCACCGTTTACGAGTTTGTACGTTCCGTCGAGATTGTTCTTGACGTAACCGCTCGTCGCAACGGAGGATTTCTCGTAGCGATCGCCGCTATAGCCCGTCTTTCTTGCAAAGACATTGCCGCTAGCATACGGATCGATCTCGAAGACTCCGTTCTTGTAAAGCGCATACGTATCGCCTTTAACGAGTTGTGCTTCGCCTGTCAATCTGCTGTTTGCGATATGCACCGTTACGTCAACGGTCGTACCCGTGGCGTTGCCTTGCGCTCTGCTTGCTAGCGTTGCTTCGACCGCTACGTTGCCGCCTCTGTAGGTGTATTCCGCTTTCTCTGCATTCCACGTGACGTCGAACGTTTGCGTGGTGACGTACGTGAACAAGTAGAGATCTTGTCCGTCCGCAGTCTTGAACGTCTTTGGGTCGATCGTATTCACGTCGCCGGCGAACTTGACGTAGTTCTTGGTATCTGCGTTGTAAACGTAGAACTTTACGTGTGCGTAATCGGATTCGGTGGCAAATCCGCCGTACACCGAATAGATGCCGGGATATACTCCGTCCGTATCGGTGAAGCCGTGGCGTTTGAGATACGTGCTCGTGTAGTCGTATCCGCTGCCGTTGGCGATTTTGCCTTCGTTCCACCATGCATATGCGCTGACGAATTGTGCTCCGACGTAATAGGTTGCTTCGGATGCATACTTAGCCGTATTGAAGACGGAAGTGTCACTATCACGATCCACGTAAACGTCTTTGTTGTTCTTGTAAGTGCCGACGGACATTTCTTTGTATGCAAGGTCGCTGTTGGTGAGCGTAACCTTGGATACGCAGATTCTGATGGTCATTTCGAATGCGTCCATAACCTCTCGCCTGTCTTCACCCTCGCCTCTTTCATTCCAGACGTGAACGGTCATCGTTCTTTCGAGCGTTGCGCTGAGGTCTTTGAGGTCGCTTGCCTCGGGCGCGTTCTCGTACGTGATGTAATAGTTGCCGACGTCACCGTTTGCGAACTTGAGCGTCATCGTATCGGGCAATCTGTCTGCGCCGACGTATGCGAAGTGGTTGTAATAGACGTATTGCTCGGGCATACCCGTCGTCTTGTTGTAGACGATATCGATGTATCTGCCGTCGCCACTCTCGCCAACGAGCGTATCCGTTATCGTCGAATACTTGCTCGAATCGGAGTAGAGATACTTAAGGCCCGTGTCGTCGAGTTTGAGTTCAGCATCGACGATGGTGCGCTCAAGCACGGTGACGGGAACGTTGACGCGTTGTTTTGCAAGCATATAACGAGTTGTGCCTTCAGGCAACTCGAAGTTTGCATCGGTCTTTCTCTTGAACTCGAGATAATCTTCGAGCGCAACATACTCTTCACCGTTGCCGATATCCGCAAGAACATGCGTGCCGTTTGCATGCGAGACGGGTACGACTGCGGTTGCCATATATGCGGTGTTGCTCGTGCCGTTCTTGATGAGTTTGTCAACGTCGGACCAGTCGAAGTGTGCGTCGAATACGTCGCCGCCCACGGTTGTGATTGACATAACTTTTGCAAGATAAGAAGCGTCTTTGTGCAAGAACGTGTCGACGACGATCGAACGGTTCTCGTAATCGGACATGTACATTATGCTTCTGTTGAGAACGGTCACTTTGATTTCGCCAGTTTCGACGTTTTCATTCTTGCCTGCGTTGTATCTATATCTCACGCCGACGGTGTACTTCTTGCCGAAGTATTGCGAGATATTTGCATAGAAGTCTTCGCCGCCAAAGTCGTATTCAACGGTGACGAGTTGATCTTGCACGGTCTTGTCGGCACTTGCGCTCTTGACTTTGACGCGTTGAGTGCTTCCTGACGGGAAGAGTGTGCTGTTGACTCCGTACGGATCAAGCGTGTAATCCTTGCCGCCTACAAGTCCTTCTATGCCTGCGCTTGCGACTTTGACTTTGATCGTAACGTCGCTTGTGAGTGCGTCGGAGGAGATCGTAAGCGTCATATTGCCGTCAAATCCCGCTGCCGTATAATCGTCGCTCCATGCGAGAGTAACGGGTATCTTCTTGTCGGTCACGTTGAGCGTGGTCGACTTGATCAAGCCGCCGTAGAAGTGATCTGCATCGATATCGACGCTGAAGCCGTTCTTGCTGTCGCCGGTGATGCTGTCAAGCGTGAATTCGTTGTTGATCGTAAACGTGAAGTCCTTCACAACGGTTTCACCGTTTGCCGATTGTCCCGTGACGTACGCTTTGCGTGTGAACGATCCGTTCTTGATTTCTTCCGCAGTCGGCATGCTCGTGTCGAGCCAGTGGAGCGGCACGTTGTAATGCGTGGTTTCACCGATCTCGACGGTTGCTGTGGTTGCAAATGTGAATTTGTCGAATGCGTCGTATGCCTTGAGCGTTCCGTCCGCATTGCACATTCCGTCGGGTTTCACATCAACGGCTGCGTTGAATCCCGTGACGTAAATTCTTGCAGTGAATGCGTCTGCGCTCGGATAACGTATTGAGAGCCCGTCGAAGAAGAAATACTTGCGTTCAACGTAATCTCTGCCGTTCAACTCGTCCTTGTTCGGTGCGGAATAGTCAATCCACTTGACTTCGACTTCGGTTTCGCCCTTGCCTTCGCCCGTGGTGACTTTTGCCGTGCTCGGCAACTTCCACTCGTCAAAGACGTTATAGGAGAGTTGAATCGTTTCTTCTCCCACACCTGCAATCTTGCCACCGGTAACGTTGAGTTTGCTCTCGCCGTCGTTGAAGGTGCCGCTTGTAAACGTATAGTCGGGCATGTTGATTCTGAACGAAACTTTTTGTCCGCCGATGGTCAAATATGCCGTCTTTTCGACGCCTTCGATGCCCACAGAGGACACTATGCCGTCAAACGATTGTACGTATGCGATATACGGCTCGCCCTTGTCGAGCGTTACGAGCACAGGCGTGCCGCCGAGTGCGTCGCCCCATTTGCTCGTCTTGAAGTAATCACTCGGATTCTTTGCGAAATTGATCGGATCGATGCCGTATGCGACTTCGTCGATTGCGTGCGTTTGTTGATATACCGTGCCTTCGTAATTACTTACATTAGCAAGTGCTTCTTTGAGGATGTCGAGTTTCGCTTGGTCATCCGCATTCGCTCTCACGTACGCCGCAACGTCGCCTATAGCCTCGTTGTAGAAGAAGTTGACCGACTTGACGGTTTGCTTCTCGACGCTGAGTTTGAGCGTTATCGTTTGTGCGGTGTAGATTGCATTGCCGTCCTCGTCCACTTTGCCGCTGTTGACAAGCGCGAGTTTCGTACCGTCTTTCGTGCCATCAAGCGTCGTGTAGGCTTCGACTTGTGCGTAAATCGTGCCGCCGTCAAAGATATTCTGCTCTGCTTTGAGTTTCGTGCAAGCCGCGTTGGTGTAGTACTTCACCGTGCTCCAGTCGGGGAACATAGTATGCGTCGCCGTGCCGAAGGATACCGAGAACGATTGATATCTCTCATTCTCGTACCAGGTCGGGTTGAGCGTGTCTTCGTGTTCTACGTTGAGCGCAAGCGTCGTGGGCTTGAGTGCGTTTACTTCAATCGGGACGTAAATTTCTTGCGTGCCGCTGTAATCCGTGCCGATTGTGAGTTTTGCATAGAGCGGATACGTTCTTTGATTGGTGTATCCCTCGTATGTGATCTCGTCGGACGTGAGGTTGTGTACGCCGTTGTCGTATGCGTCGTAGTAGGTTTCGCCCGCTTTGATGAACGGCGCTTCCACTCTGAGTCCGTTGCCGACGGTCAAAGTCTTTTCAACCTTGTTGCCGCTTGCGTCTTTGACGTTGAGCACAAAGTTGTTGCCAAGAGATGCCACGGTGATCTTGTCGTACGAATACTGGTCGAAGGTGATTGCCTTTGACATAGAATCGTAAACGAACGGATTGACGACGATTCTCACGTTGACTTCTTGCGCAAGGCCACCCGTGTAAGTCGTTTTCTGTCCCACAAATCCCGAGGTCTCGTCGCCGATGGTCTTCTTGGTGACCGTGGTGGAGATGCTGAATCTGTTTCCGCCGACTTTTGCTTTGACGGTCACGTCAACGCCCTTGTAATAGTCGTATCCGACGATATCGCCGTTGTCGTTTTTGCGAGCAATTGCATCAAGTGCCTTTTCAAGTTCTGTCAAATCCCACTCGACGTCGTAGCCGTTCATGTTCTTGCCCGCGACGTTCTTGCTGTTGATAAACTTGAATTGCTTGATATACTCGGCAAGTTTCCACGTGTTTGCATTGATTAACATTGCGTCAAGGTTGAGAACGGTGGAGTAATTGCCGTTGTTATCACGCGCATTGGTGAATTTCTCTGCAGAAGCCGTATCCGCCTCGCCGGTTGCGTCCGCCTTCATCATTTGCGTGAGATGTGAGATCTTGTAGTTCTTTGCGCTGAGTTCAATCGAGCCTTTGACAGCCTTGCCCAAGCCCCATTGATAGGTGAATCCGACCTTGACGGAGTTGCTTGCGGAATCCGTGTTCCAAGAAGTCGAACCTTGCCAATCGTAAGTGAATTCATCCGTGTTCCACTCAATCGTGCCTGCGGGGAATTGCTTGCCGGTGGGCAAATTGCTACGGCTGAGAACGTAATACTCAACCTCTTCACCGCTTGCGTTCTTGACTTTGATCGTCTTGTAAACGGTGTTGCCATTTGCGTCTTGTTCGGTCACAAGGCCTGCTACGTAAGCGGGCATCAAAACGTACTTATTGCCGTCCTTGTTGACGTTTGCCGCTGCGCCCTTGTCAATCTCTTCTTGCGTGGGTTGCACGAGGATTTGATATCCGTTTTCGGACGGTGCGCCGCTTATCGGATTGATAACCGCGTACGCCATATTTCCGAGGCTATCTTGCAGATATGTTCCAAACGTTGCCTTGCCTGTCGAGAATGAAATTTGAACAAGATCAGGCAACTCTGCCATAAACTTGCTGCTTTGAGTATCGATATCGATATTCAAATTCTTGGTGCCGTAAGTTCCGTCTCCGTTTCTATACAAGCCTTTGACGGATTGCACTTCCTTGTCGTTGGTGACGTAAACCGGAATTGCATAGAGCACCGTATTGAGTGCGTAGCCGTAGACATAGCCCGCAAGACGTCTGCCGTCTTCGTCCGCCGTTTCGGAATTTGCCGCAGTCAAATCGACCGACGCGCCGTCCCAAACGATATATGTACCGGTTGCATCTTGATATTGGCTTCCGGAGTTGTAAGACGTCATCTGTTTTCCGTCAATGATTATCGGGAATGTCACGGTTGCCTTTTGCGGGAAGAGCGTTTCATCGAGGAAGAAGCTATCTCTGAGCTCAAAGTCTTTTCTTGCACCGCCGGATATAGCGTAGCCTTTTCTTGTTGCAGGATCTTCAATGACAATTTCCGTCGGAGGTTCAACGCCGATATTGCCTGCGGATTCGGATTCGTCAAAATACAGCAATCCCGTCTTATAATCGGCGTGATTTATGCTATACGGCGTAATGCGAAGCATAAAGAAGTCCCATGCATCCTTGACGTTGCTAGTCTGCTTGGTCGGACGTGTTGCGAAGTTAAAGTCGCCGGTTCCGCTTCCGACTTTTTCGTTGTACAACATTTCGGTGCCAATGCCGTTCTTCTTGCCGTTGACCATAATTTCGATAGCCTGAATGCCGGGAGCAACGGTTTCACCGCTATTGCAACCATAATCAGATGCTGTCGGATTGATGTCAATGTAGATATTGATTGACGGATTGATCGTACCGCTTGCAAACGGAAGGGGAAGAATGCCGCCGATAAGTTTGGTTAAATTCTCCAAAGTATCACCGGCAAGTCTTTGGATAGCACCCCAAATACCATCCATATTGATTGCCGGACCGACAATACATTCCATTGCCCATTTGAGCAATGCAAACGGTATACTTCTCATATAAGGTTCTACGTAGTCAACCTTTTCTTGTGTGGTTGCGTTCTTTGCCAGTAACGTGTCTAATCCGTCGAAGAAATCAGTGATCGGCTTTGTAGTAGTGCCATAAGGTTTATCCGATGGAGAAATGTCTGTCGCAGAACCGATATCTTTAACATTGACGAAATACACATTGCTTCCGCTGGATTTGCTATCGGCATTATTGTCTCCGTTGCGCATGAGATTCATAAGGATGCAGCTCACCATAATGATGAGTTCGTTATATGCATCTTTGTTGAGCTCAACCTTGAGAGAAATCTTTCCTGCACCGTTGGACGCTTTTTTTGCACCTGCAAAGTACGGCCAATATCCGTTGTTGTTGAAGAGATTTACGTCAACGCTCTTGATGAGATTTTCAAGATTTGCCGGATATGAATACGATTCCTTCTTCACTGGATCGTTCCAACCACTGCTTGCTTGCGTTGAAGTATCAGCAGCAGTCTTTGCAGACGGATATTCATATGTTGCATCGTCGCCGTCAGTACCGCTTACGAGTTTAAGCGGGAATGCATCTGCCAGCAGTGTTCCAAGATCAAGGCATTTCAAATATGCGCCGATTGCTGGGATGCCCGAAACCAAATCGACAGTATTACCGCCAACTTTTATGTCAGACAAGAATACGTTGTTGCCACCGAAAATAACGTTCAATCCTACCGTATCTTTTACTGAAGCACGATTTAACCCAAGTCCAAGCAAAAGTTTGTAGCTCTTGGCAGAAGGATTGCTTGCGTCTTCAACCAAGTTCGTCGCAGTATAATCTTTCTTACCAGACAAAGTTATAGTTGAATGTTCATAACCCGAATAAATCCTTGGAACACCTACAAAACCTAACGATACCCAGCCGGTATAAGCGCTCCAAACGGTATTTTGAATTTCGAGATTAAGACCAGGCTTGAGGTTGTCGATGACGTTTTGAACAAGGGACATCAAGCCGGACGTCTTGGAGAACGTCAAGCCTGCATAACCAGTCTTCACCGATTCAATGAGTTTTTCGCTGTCAACCTTGCTTTGGCCAAAGCCGAGAGCGAAGTTCTTGATCGCAACGTTTGCGCCCGTGCCTACGCTGTCGAGTTGTGCGTTGAGGTTGATGGATTCCAAACCGCCTGCGCCGAGGTTGACGTCAAGTTTGACGGACTTGATGGGCGGAAGCGTTATATCGCCGAGATCGAGGCCGAGCATATCGATAAGCGTTGAGATGAACGCATTGTCGAAAGACATACCGAGACGGCCGTTTTCGATGTCGATTTGCAAATAGAGAGCCGAACCGCTTGCCGCGGCTTTTGCCTCTGCACTTGCGTCTGCATCGGACGTGGACGCGTCTACGCTTGCGACTGCGTCTGAAGCGGTGCTTGCGCCGTAACTAGGAGTTGCGCCGAGCAAACCTGCGATGCCTTGGAACTTGATCTTGCCAAGACCCAAACCGCTTGCATCGATATAAAGTGCGTCGGAATAGATCTCATCCTTCGTATAGGAGTCGTAACTACCCGTGGTGAGTTCCCAACCCGAACCACTCGTCTTCTTCATAAGTCTTGAAGAGCCGAGGTAGTATACGCTGAGGATCGTGGAGTTGATCGGGTCGCCTGCCTTGATATCGACTGCGATGTCGCTGAACAGGATACCGCCGATGCCGTATGCAAGGATAGGTGCGATATTGATATTTGCCGCAATATCGATGGTGAGGTTGATAGCCTCGCTTGCCATGGTGATATTGACGTCTGCAAGAGTGTACTTGTAGTAAGTCGTTGAGGAATCATAAGACGTGCCCGTGAACACTTCGTATGCGCCTTCCGAATTCTTGACGTACACTTTGCCGTCATGCACTTTGCCATCACTATCTTTGAGCGTATTTGCGTCAACGAACGTCAATTCGGAGAACTTGCCGAATATGGCTTGTCCGCCGAGGAGATTTGCGAGCAGATCTTGCACCCAACCTGCCAACGATTCTCTGTAGCCGTCTTGTCCGGGCTTGAGATTCTTTGACGTCATCGTGAGATCGAGCGTCAAAGTAAGTCCGATTGTGGGCAGATTGAGGTCGGAAATATTGAACGTTCCCGTGCCGTTGACGAGTGCTTCGAGGTCAAGCGAGAGAATCTTGATATAACTTGACGGATTCACTTCAAAGCGACTCAAAATAGATTGAGAAATGTCTTTCGTGATGCTTGCCGCCGGGATATCGAGGCAGAAATACAAGCCGTCGCTCAATCTGATATTAAGGCTGAACTCGGTCTTGCCACCCGTTGCGTCCATTCTGAAGAGAATGTCGCCGATATCGGGAAGCAGATCCTTGGTGGAATCGAGACCGCGGATCGCCATAATCTTTCTGTAGATCGCGTTGATGAGATCCGAGTTGAGTTGGAGCAAGAGTTTTTGCGGCGTGACGTTGATCATGAAGTACGCATAGTCCTTCATCGTGTCTTTGATCGTGTCGATGTCGCCGCTGTTTGCGGTTTGCGCCTGCATGGATTCTGCTCCGTTCGATTCGTTCAAGAACTTGCCGAGAACACCCTCGAGCAATCCGTCGAGGTTGATATCTGTCACTGCGACTTTTGCAGTGTTGCCGAGGATTCCGCTGAGGTCAACGTAAATCGCGTTATCGACGAGGTAGATGCCCAAAAGCGTTCTGTCGGCAGTCGCACCTTTGCTGTGCTTGTTGAGTTCGATGCCGAGATCTACCTTGAATTTTTCAACGTCGATATTTGCAACGAGATCAAGTGTGAGATAAGCACCTGTATTGTTGCCGAGTTCGTTGACAATGTTGAGTTTGAGCGTAGAGCCGCTGACCGCGCTGTTGGGATTGATGAGTCCCATCACAAGGTCGAGGATTTCGCTCAAATCGATTTCGTTTGCAGAGCCTTCCTTCGGAGCGCTACCGTACAACGAAATGTCAATTGACAATTCGAGATGCGCTTTTGCGTTCTTCAGACCGACGTACTTGTCGTACGATACTTGTTTTTCATAACGCGTACCTTTGTCGTCGGCAGTTGCAAGACGATAATTTTCACCGTCTTTGACGTATGCGCCGTTTTCGGACTCAACGTAGGTTATGTCTGCAAATTTCTCGTCTTTGTCTACGGAGAAGTCTTTGTTGACTCTTGCATAGATCTTGCCAAGAGAAATTGCGATTGCGAAATCGCCTTGTTTGAGGTATGCGCCCTTCGTTCCCGTTGCGGTGTGTTTGACAAACTCACCGTTTTCGTAATCGTAGGTGTCGCCGCTCCATGCGGGATATGCGTAAGCAACGAGAGCGTAATCGTCCGTGGAGACGAGAACGTACGTATTGTCATCGTCAGCACCCGTGCCTTGCGTGTATTCGCCGTTTGCATCTTTAACAAACGTCTTACCGCTCCAATTGCTGCCATTGAAGTACTTGCCGCTTGCGCCGTACATTGCGTTGAAGTTTGCAACGGTTTCGTAATAGAGCATGCCGACCTTGAATCCGAGGTTGATATCGATACTAGGCGAGTTGCCGTAGAAGTTGATCGTGATACCGCTCGTATCCTTTGTGTCGGTGGTGCGGAGTTTGGGCAGGAATTCTCCGATGCCTTGGAGAATCTCGCTATCGCTGCCTGCAAGCATACCGATGAGGTCTGCAATGAGGGTTTCGTTGAGACCGACGGTGATAAAGTCGTTTGCGATGAGCAATCTGCCGAGCACGACGTTGAGGATGCTCCAAACGTTTGCGGGAATCAGGCCCGTATTGGCTTCTTCGTCGTCCGCCGCCGTAAACGCTTGTGCGGACGCGCTCGTTGCGCTCGTGCCGAGAATGCTTGACAAATCAAGACCTTTCACTACTCCGTAAGAGAAGAAGTCGCCCCAGCCGACGATATCGCCGATTTGACTTGCGTCAATGTTGAGATAGAGTTTGCCGTCTTTGATTTCGACCCACAACAACGCCTTGGGCTTTTGCTCGCCGTGGAAGTTGGTTTCGTAGGTCAATTCAAGGTAAATCTTTGCGCCTTCGAGAACTTGGAGAATTCCTACGCTCGTGTCGCCCGAAATCATCTTGACGAGATTTGCGGTTTGGAGATAAGCCTTGAGGTCGAGATTGAGACCGATGAGGCTTTGGAATTCCGCGTTGTTTTTCAAAGACGTTGCGATGAAGTAGAGATATTCGCAAATGGTCTTGTCGTCGATGAACTTTGTGAATTGATACGTCCAGTTGATGACGTCGTCGAGAGTCGTTCTGATGTCGAAATTCAATCCGAGTTCAACAGTGTTGAGCTCTGCAAGGACGCTTGCCACGTCAAACGCACCGCCGCCGAGCAAATCGCCGAGGTTGAGCGCAAGTGCTTTGGTGTAGTTGGTGAAGTCGGTGACTTGCTTGTACACTTTGACGTTTGCGTGTGCTGCCTTAAATGCGTCCGCTTCGTCCATATCGGTGTAACCGTTGCCGTTGGGGTCGATGCGATAATACTTTTGTCCGTTATAAACGACTTCCTTGCCTGCGCCCTTTTCGTTTGCGTTTTCACTCGGATAATCGCTTGCAAGGACGTATTGCAAGTTGCCGTCGCCCGTGAAGCCTTGGAGTTCGTCCTTGTTGACTCTGACGAAGTTGCCGTTGTTGTCAACCGTGTAGAGCGTGCCCGTGAACGATCTGAATTGATTGTTGCTTACGAGTTCTCTGTACTCTCTGTACTTTTCACCGAGGTGGTTGTTGCCCGCAATGTCGTTAAGGCGTTCGTAAACGAGCATATAGATGCCGTCAACGTCGGTGTACAAATCGCCTTTATATGCGGTTTGTCTTGACGTGAGAACTTCGCTCATAACGGGCGCTGCCTTCATATATCTGTCTTCAGGACCTGCAACCGTGCCGTCTTTGCTTGCATAAATAGCATATTCGCCGCCAACTTTGGCAGTTGCGGTATACCCGTCATCGGATTTCACAAGCGTATAGCCGCTTGCTTTCTTGTAGAGTTTGCCTTCGTAAGTATCTTTCTCGCTGTCGGCAAGTTCCTCATACTTATTATCTTTTTTCTTGTAGATTGTGCCTTCGTAAGTATCCTTCTCCGAATCGGAAAGCTCCTCATACGTTACACCCTTATAATAATATTCGTTGCCTACCTTGTCTTTGAAGAGTTTGACGTAGTCTTTTGCGTTGTAGTTCTTGCCGTAGTAGTTGCTGTAATCGGTGTTGCCGTTGTCGCGATAGAAGTTTGCATAGTAGAAGATAGCGTTCGAGCCTTGTTGCATGTTGAGGATATCTTCTTTTCTGCCGAACTCGATGGACGAGGACTCACCCGCCACGCCGTTCAGACCTTGAATGTTGAGTCCGAGATTGAGCACGGGGATATCGCCTCTCTCGTTGAAGAGGATTGCGCCGATCGTAATGTCGTACGGATTGAGATTTTGTTTAAGGTAAACCTTGAGGTTGGGCAACATACTCGTGATGCTCGCGCTGTCTGCAATAAGTTCGTTGAGCAGAACTTTTGCAAAGCCCGACGTGACGTTGAGCGCGATTGCATTGGTGAATATGTTGATGAACAAGCTTGCCGCATCGGGATCCTGCTTGTCGGGATTCTTGTCAGTGACCGAGTCGGACGCAACTGCCGCGTCGGCTGCGTTGTTTGAACCGATATTGGCAACGAGTCCCGTGAGCACGTCCTCAAGAGAGTACTCGCTCATATCCACGAAGAGTTTTGCGTCTTTGCCGAGCAACGCTTCTGCGTCAACGTACAGACCCGCTTTGCCCGTGTCTTGATCGTTGTCGTAGTAGATGCCGAGAATGTGCGGCTTTGTGCCGTCAAGGAGTTTGCCATCGTATTTGTTGGCGTCTCTGTCTTCGCTCGTGACATAGTTGCCGTCGGCCATCAAATCGTTCTGCTCGCCCCAAACGTCGATTGCAACGTCGAGATCGCGGATATCGATGCCGAAGGACGGGAGAATGTAGAGTTTGAAGCCGAGGTTCAAGCGGAGCGAGAAGTAGATGTTGAAGGTCATATCCTCTGCGATCTGGAACTTGCCCTTCATTGCGCCGAGGATGCTACCCAAAACGTCGCCGAGCGCTTCGTTCACGCCGCTGTACTTCTCGTCGAGTTCACCGTTGACCAAAACGAACAAGCCGTTGTTTTCGTTGAGTTTTGCCAAATCGTCCTTTTCGGTGACTTTGACGTAGTCGCCTTGGAACTTCTTGTAGGCAATGCCTTTGTTCTTGATAAACTCAAACGTGGGCTCAACTTTTCTTATGCTCTTGTACACTTCTGCGTAATCCTTATACGGGAGGTAAATCTTTCCTGCTTGGAGGAACAGACTGCCTCTCAACGCGAGAGAAATGTAGTAGAGATTGTCGGAATCAACGTACTCTTTGTATGCGTAATCTGCATATTCGGTTTTTGAGAAATCGGGTTTTTCAACCGAACTGTTTTGTTGAACCTTGATGAAGTAATCGGAGTCTTCGACTTTGTCGTCTGCGGAAAGAAGGACTTTCTTTTCGGTGTTGTACACTTCTTTCTTGTAGATGAACACTCTTTGAATACGGACGTACGCACTCGTTGCGTCAACGTAGTATTCCTTTGCGCTGTCTTTTTCCATCTCGCCGATGAAGTCGGGCATAGAAGTCCAATCTGCCGCGGCTTTTTGATACTTGCCGTCGCCGTCCTTGACGAACAAAGTGTCGGGATTGATTTCGATATACTTGTCTTTGTATTCGTAGAAGCGCGGGCCGTCTTTGTACTTGGTCGTGCTGAACTCGTCGTTCTCGTAATAATCGAACTTCCAGTTGCCAATGCCGTCCGTCACTTTGTCAACGCTGGTGTAAATCACCTCTTCGGTGTTGATATAACGTGCGCCGTCTGCGATATTTTCAAAACTAAGTTTGTTTTTCGCTTCTTCGCCCGTGACGTATTGGAACTTCGTAACGTTGATTTTAGGTGCGTTGATTGCAACCGACAACTTGTGATTCCACAAATAGAGGTTGACCGAGAGGAATTCGTTGCGCGCTTGAAGCGGTTGGACGACACTGTATCGGAAGTTGACCGCTACGGGCTCTTCTGCCTTTTCGGACGCATAGTAGTAGAGTTTCGGAACTCTGACCAAATAGTCGTTTTGAAGGTCCGCAACCTTTTCGCACTTGTTAAGTTGCGTTTGTGTCGCGTCTGCATAGAGAACATAAACTCCTTCTGCAAGTTTGATGTAAACGTTGACTTTCTTTACGTCATAGTAACTTGCTCTGCCATTTTGGACTTGTTCGTCGTATGCTTTGCGCTCGGTTTCTGCCATTTCTGACTTCTGCACGAATGCGCCGTCTGCCGCCTTGTAGTAGATACCCTTGTTTTGTGCGCCTTCACCCGTGTACCCGGTGACGTCGTACAAATATTTGGACTTGGTGAGAGTCTTTTCAAGATTCTTGACAAGTTCTTTCTTTGCCGATTCGGTGGTCGCCTTGCCGTATTCTCTCTTGAATTCGTCCACGATATCTTGTGCGCTCGTGTACGAATATCTGGTGTTGTCGGTGTAAAGCGTGACATTGGGTTGATTGACGAACTTACTGTCGTCGAATTGGATCGCGTTCTCGCCCATTACGAGTGAGAGAATGCTGTTGATATAGTCTGCTTTTGCAAGAACTTTGATATATCTCGACGTGATTTGCAAGCCGTATGCAAACGTTCTGATATATCCGAGTATCTTGTCGTCTTTGACAAGCGGGAATGAAATCTTTTCTTTCTCGCCGTCATCGGGGGTATCGTCGCCCGTCGTATCGTCTGCCGTCGCCATTGCGTCGGTTGAATTGGGTTTGAACAAGCCGCTCACGAGTTTGCGGATTTCGTTTGCGTCGACACGCAGAGACGGAATGTTGAAATAACTCAAGTCAACGAACAAACCGCCGTTTTCGCGTTTATATCTGCCCTTTTCGTTCTTGTAGCAGTAACTTGAATCGTAGGAATATCTCGTGCCCGAGTATTCGCTCGATCTGATATAGTTGTACTTGCCGCTTTCGAGAGAGTAACTGCCGTTCTTCGTTTCGAAGTAATGGTCGTATCTCTCGCTCGGGTCAACGTAGTTCTCGTTGTTTTCGTCAAGTTCGCCCTTCGATTCATCAAGAAGCGTGAACGTGCCGCCCACCATGTAAATGCCGAGCATATCATGGTAATCGGAATCGTTTCCGCCCTTGGTTTGCAATCTGACGCTGAGGTTGACGTAACTTGCAATATCCGCAATGAGATTGACCAATTGTGTCTTGTCGATGTTTTCGATGACTTTCTTGAGCAAATCGATGACGGTGAACAAATCCATATCGCCGTCAAACTGATCGTCATCGCCTGCATACTTGACGAGTTCGGTACGCATGAAGTTGAGAAGCGCCGCAACTTGAATGTCTGCATCGACCACGAGTTGCAACGAACGGTCGATATCGCCGCCCTTGTCCGATTGCGCCTTGATGACGAGGAGTTGATCGTCTGTAAGGCTCGGGAAGAAGGCTTGAAGCACTGCGCTCAAATCGATCTCGTTGTCTTTGCCACTCTTGAATTGCGCCGTAATGTCAATGGTTTCGCTGAGGGTGAATCTGTCAACGTCGTCCATATTGGTGTATTCTGCAAGTTCGTCGCCGCTGAGGACGTATGTGCGAGAATTGGTGAACGCAACGTCGAGATTCTTGATTGCAAGACTGAGTTTGAGCGTGGTGTCGTACTTGCCGCCGTCGCTGACGTACGATTTGTTTGCAACTGCGCCTGCAACGTGCTTGTAAACGGCTTCGCCTTCGAGCATCGAAAGTTTCGTCGTATCGTATACTTCACTGCCATCGCCTTTGCCGTTGTCAACGACTTTCAACAAGTAGAGTCGATTGGTGCTCTCATCGCAGTTGACGATATATTTGTCATAACGATTGTCAGCAGCCTTAATTTCACTGCTGTCGTCGGGCTTGATTGCACGCACGAAGTTGCTGCCTGCGCTCTCTTTTACGTAATTGCCCGTTCCCGTTTCAGATTTTCTGAAAACGTAGTACTTGCTCGTTCCGTTCTTAACCTTTTCGGCAAGGGTTGCTTCGGTGCTTTCGGTGTAGTCGGAATCTTTGTTGTATCTGTCGCCGTCAAGACCGAGCGCAACGTCAACGGAGAGGTTGATGCTGTCGGACGTGTCGAGTTCGACTTGCAAGCCGCCGTTGATTTCTTGATAGAACAAGTCTTTGATGTCGAATCCGAGCAATTCTTCGGGGATATACTCGAGAATGGTGTCAAAGAGTTTGTCGCCGAGTTTCAACGTGAGCAAGTCTTTGTTGATGAGCATCGAAAAAGCAAGTTCTTTGTCGCTGAGGCTGATGTCGCTTCCGTTTGCGTCTGCGGCAACGGACGCCTCGTCGGTGGACGCGTCTTTTGCTCTGTTGCCTGCAACGAAGAGTTCTTCGTCGTCAAAGTCAATGATGTAATCTTTGAGGATTTCGGCAATATTCAAACCGCCGATTGCGACCTTTTGAATATTGAACGCTTCCTCGAGATTGAGGTAAATGGTGTTGTTGACGTAGTACGCGCCGAGCCACAAACTCTCGTAACCCGTTTCGGTGACGTTGATGAGTTCGATCTTGAGTTCGGACTTGGTGAGGTCGTAAATGTCGACCATAAGCGATACGTCAAGTCTGAAGTGCGCGGAAGAATATCCCTTCGTCGTCGAAGGCATTTCGACAACGACGCCCGTGAGGTCGCCCACGATCTTGCTCAAAATCTTGCCGAAATCGAGCGTGCCTTCGGTGATACCCAGTTCGAGTTCCACGGAGAAGCCCACCGTGATGATGGTGTCGTAGAACATGTTGGTCGGGATATCGTCATAGGCTTCTTTGTCTGCTTCGGTGAGTTCGTCGGTGTACTCGATATCCTTGCCGTCGACAATTCTCGAATGCGCTTTTCCGTCGCGGATATATGCGGGGAGCAAGTTGTTGCCCGCGCCTACGCCGAGTTCGATGCCGCCGAGTTTGAGTCCCATATTGACGCAACCGATTGCAACGTCAAGTCCGAGATAGAAGTCGCTTATCGAAGAGTAAAGATTGACCGTGCGATACCAATCGCCGTTCACGTCCTTAACGTAACCGAACAAACGAGATCTCAACTCTTCGATATCTCTTTCTTCGCCGTTATAGCGGACGTAGGTGTCGCCTGCGATATAGGTATCCGTGACGCTTTCCGTGCCGTTTGCGTCCTTTCTGTACATTCTGTAACTGCGCAAACTGATAGGACCGTCGATTCCTGCGACTTTTGCGTAGTAGTTGGCGTTGGAGTGGATATATTTTCCTTCAACGACTTTGGTTATAACCGTGTAAGTGCCGTTGAGATAGACGCCGAACGTCTTGCCTTCGGGAAGTTTGCCGTCCGCGTATCTCGTCTTGAGCGCGCCCTCAGTCGGTTTTACCGTTCCGCTTTCTCCGTCAACGGTGACCTCGCAAACGTCTGTGGTTGCCGCCTGGTAATATTTGCCGCCTGCGACGTAATATGCGTCGGTTTTAACGACTTGACTGAGGTCTTCTGTGCCGTAATATTTGTATCTGTGTTGTTTGTACTCGTCGTCAGTCGTAAACTTTTTGTACAAGTCTTGGTCATCGAGATTATCGGAGTTTTGGAGGTCTGCAAGGCTCTTGTAAACGGGTTGACCGATATCCACGCCGAGAGAAACGTTGAACACGTCAAACACTTCCTCGAGAGAACCGAGGTCGGGCATGAACGTTGCAAGCACGAATGCAATCAACGCTTTGGTGATTTGGATTTGGAATTGAGCGTCGCTGTACGCAAGCAAAACTACTGCGTCGCGAGTTGCGCTGCGGAGATCTTGCTCGTCGCTTGCAGTTTGAGCACCGTTATTCTCTTTGTCGCCGCCTTTCGAGCCGAACTTGTCAATAACTTTCTTTGCAAAGTCAACGAAGTTTTCAATCTTGGAGTAGTTCTCTGCCGTACCGACCACACCGGTGAGGTCGAGATAGAACGTACCGCCGCTCAGATACATACCGCCGAGCACCTTGTCGTTGCCGTCCTTCGTTCCTTTTGCCGTGTCGTATTTTGCAAAGTAGCCTTCACTGTCGACTTCGACGAATTGAATTGCGAGTTCGACCTTGCTCAAATCGCTGTTGCCGATAAAGTCGCCAAACGAGCCGCCCGAAGCAAGTCCTTGCAAATCGAGAGCCGCAAGATCTATGTTTGCGGATATTCTCAAACCGATGCCTGCGTTGAATGCGGACAAGGTTTGCAAGTTGATGATCATATCGCGGAACGCATTGGGAAGCAAGCCGCCTGCGTTGACGACTTCCGCACTTGCGGAATTGAAGTAAATCAAACCGCTTACGCTCAACGAAATGTTTTGATCCTGATAGGTTTCCTGACCGCACTTCTTGTAGAGTTTCGCCTCTTTTGCAAGTGCGTTGCGAGTGGTGACGTTGCCGTCCGCATCCGTTTCGGTGACGGTCATCGCTTCGAGCACTCTCTTGTAGAAGACGGTGCTTTGCGGAGCGTTTGCGTCGTTGCGGTTGACGTAGATATCATTTTGAGCGTCGTAAACGTACACTGCGTCGTCATCTTCGGATTGAACGTAATTGACGTAGTATGCGTATTGTTTGCCGTCCTCTGCACTCGTCTGAACGGTTGCGTAGGAGCGTGCGTACATAGTGACGCCGGTGAGGTCTTCTTTGCTGTAGCGTTTCGTGCCTTCTTCGAGCACTTCGCCTTCGCCGATGAGTCTGTACTCGCCCGTCGCTTCGTCAAAGACGAATGCGCCGTTTGCGTCAACGTTGAAGTTGGGCTTGCGATACATACCCGTCTTGAGCAGGTATTCGCCGCCTTCGCTTTCGTTGAACGCGTAGTAAATGCCGTTGTCGACGAGTTCGGTTTCTCTCTGATAATTCTCGCCTCTGAATCCTCCGATGAGAGCAAGAATGTTGGCTATATAGTCGTCCAAAGAGATGAATTCGAGTCTTTCGTCGTTGTCGAGAAGGGTCTGATAATCGTTGACGCTTTCAAGACCGACTTTTGCATCTACGCCGAGTTTTAAGTCAAACGTGAACGGTCTTGTGTTGCCGTCTTCGTCTTTGATCGGGTCTTTCTTGTTGGCAAGAGCAAGTTTGAGTTGCAACGCAAGCGCATTGTCGAGATAGCCCTTGAACAATTCGGCGGTTTGCGGATAGAGGAAGATTCCGCTTTGCGCTTCGTCAATGACGGCATTCTCGGAGTTCACTTCTTGCTTGAACAGCATCGATAACAAGTCGTTGATGAAGTTTGCGCGCAAGAATACGCCGAGAGATTCTATCTTGTTGATATTGCTGTCTGCTTTCCACGGCGCTGCGCTGAGCACGAGCTTGGAAACGATCGTATTCAACAGTTGCGCAACGTCAAGACCCTTGTCTTGCGTGTCGCCCGTTGTTGTATCGTCCGCAGTAGACGCGTCAGAACTGCTAGCGAGGTCGACACCGAGTCTGCCGAGCAATTCGAAGAGTCCGACTTGTACACGCGGACCGCCGATGCCGGCCAGATCAACGTATACGTCACCGTTGAGCAAATAAATGTTGAGATAAGCGTTGCTCTGTTCGTGCTCGTAATCGAAGTCTATGCCGATGCTTGCTTCGAGGCCTTTGAGAATTGTGTTGACGTCAAGATTTCCGAAATCGATCTTGGTAATGTCCTCCATGCCCATCGCTTGCAAGTTGAGTCTTGCTTTGACGTCGAGTTTGAAGCCGTCGTCCATCTTGTCGGAGAGCATAAGGTTGAGTCCCAAACGCTTGAGCAAATCGCCGACGCTGAACTTGTCCTTGATGATTTCCGCTTTGAATTCTTCGTTGTCGGTGTTGATGCGGATTTGCGGAAGCATCGTATTGAGAATGCTCTGCAAGCCGTCCATTCCGAGAACGAGATTGAGCAATTCGTCGAATGCGAAACCGTCACGGATATAACTTCCGTTGTCGTCTTGCACGAATCTGCCGTCGTAGTTGAGAGAATATCTGTCTTGCGGAGAGAAGGATTCGAGAGCCTTCTTGTCCGTGACGAGAACGTACGTCGCGCTTGCATAGTAGTCTACGATAAGACTGAGGTCAAGAGCGATAATATGCGCTTCTTGAAGTCCTTTATAGTAACTTCTGTATGCGCCGTCGTCCGCTTTGACGTATTTTCCCGTGGCGTCAAGTCTGTATCTGTCGCCCTTGTAGGTGTCTTTTTCGGTTTCTGTAAGTTCGACGAACTTGTCGATACCTTTGCGAGCCTTGTTCTTTATCGTGCCGTATGCGCCGTCTTCGTTTTTGCCGGTTGCGACGTCGATATTGCCGATATTCACGCCGAGTGCGATGAGTTTGCTGTCAACGTTGATATCGAGAGAAATTGACGGATCGAGTTGCAAATCAACGCCGACTTGAATGTCAAGGTCGAGTTTTTCGAGATTTTCGTCAACCTTTAGATCACTTTCGCCTTTTGAAGTGAGTGCGGCAATGAGGCCTACGAGCACGTTTTGCATAACGAGTGCACTGAGTTTGCCGTCCGCAATGTTGAGAACGACTTGCATTTGCTCCTCTGCCGAGAGCGTGCTCTCATCGGATGCCGTAGAAGCCTCCGAATTGTTGATTTGCGACTTGATATCGCCGAGAAGTTTGACGATTGCGTCGCAAACGACTTCGCTGATATTGGTTTTCTCGAGATAGAAGGGTTCGCGTCCGAGGTCGCCTAAGTCGAAATAGACATTTTGGCCTTCGATGTAAACCGCTATTATATTTTTAATTACAGTATCATTGTCATTTAATGAAATCTCAAGAACAATATTGGTGTCGTTGGGCTCGTTGAGCGCAAGGTTTGCGCCGAGGCTGATACGGACGTCGTATTCGATATCGTCGTACATATCAAGTCCGAGTTCGATTCCGAGATCTTTAATGAACAAATCGAGATAGTTTTCAATGCGGATTTGCTCTTTTTGGCCTTTGATCTTGAGATCGAGTCCGAGATCGAGGTTGAGCGACAACGTGTCGAGGTTTTCGACCGTCGTGTAAATAGTCGAGTCGAAATCTTCGGGAAGAACTCCGCCCTCTTTGCCGAGAGCAAGGTTGATTTCGCTTATTTCAAGACCGATATAAACGGGAGAAATCTCTGCGTTGAGTCGGATATTGTAATCGTTCTTCCACGCCAAAGCAAGATAACTTCTGTCCGAATTGAGTTTGATGAATTTCTCGGGGTCGACTTGCTTGCCTGCAAGCATTTGAACGAGCGTGACGATTAAACCTTCCGCAAAGTTGATTTGCAAACCATCGGAGCCTACGCCGATATAACCGATGATGCCGCCGAGCACAGAACCGAGGATGCCCATAATGTCGATTCCGCCACTCTCTTCGTCTGCCATCGTGGTTGCTCCTGCTTCGGAAGAGTTGCCGCCGCCGATCAAACCGCCGAGCAATGCGCCGAGGTCAATGTTTGAAAGCGCGACGTGGAAGTCGTTGCTCAAATCGAGATAAACCGTGCTTACCGCATTGCCTTGAGCGTTTTCGCCCGTGCTTTGCAAGCGGAGAGCAAGGATAACGTGTTCGATCTTGTCCTGATTGGTCATTGCGTCGATATCGACAATGCTTCTGTTGTAAATTTCGATTGCGATATCGCTGTGGGACGCTATATACGCAATATCGAGCAAACTTGCCTTGGTGAAGACTCTGTCGTTTGCAAATTGATTTGCGTTTTCGTCCGTGATATTGACTTTGACGTATGCGTCGTCAACGAGAACGTAGCCCTCTCCTCTGTATGCGAGGTCGGTGACTTCGTTCAAAGCGATTCCGCCGGTGACGTATTGTTTGAGATAAACGTCGCCCGCATACTTCTTGTCGCTCGTCAAATCACGCTCTTCGTCGGTAAGGAGAGTGTATTTCGTGCCGTCGAGTTTGTAAACTTCGACGAATCTTGCAAGATTTGCAAGTTCGGAGTTTGCATACTTCTTGAACACCGCGTTTTGCGTGAGATCGACGGGAACGTCGGGATTGAGGTTCGCGTTGAGTGCGATACGGAATCCGATTTCCGCACCCGCCTCGACGGGAACGCTGTAGGTGAGAAGAAGTTGTCTGATGAAGGAATTGAGTTGAGGATTGCTCTCGTCAAGGAAGGACGCTATCCATTCGCCGACCGTCCAGGACGTGTTGCCTTGGTGTGCGCCGACACTGAACGTGCCCTTGATCTCTGCATAAATACTGGGGATCGTGATATCGCCGTAGTCGTTGAAGAGCGGAATGCTTTCATACACGTCTTCGTCTTCACTTGTGATGTATTGAGCCATCGTCTGCGCCGCTTCGCCGTCACGCACGATCTTGATAGGCTCAATTGCACTGCCGCCGATGGTAAGTTCGAGCGGATTGAGCGTTGCTCCGTCTGCACTCTTGACCGTCGTGCCGATATAGATTTCCGCACCTGCGAGCTTTTGACCTTCGTCGGTATTGATATCAACGCCGACTCTTACGGGTTTGTTGTCGAATTTGTCTTTGACGTTTGCCCAAGCAATTTGCGCCCAAGCCGTGATATCGCTTGCGTCGATGCCGATGATCTGATACACGATATCCGTCAAGCCTTTTGCAATCTGCAACTTGACGTTGTCGGAAGAAAGCGTTGCGATGATGTCAAGCGCAAGCGCTCTTCTAGCATCGGTATCGTCCACGCCCGTTGCCGACGCAATCAACGCCTCTGCCGTTGCCGTGCCGTTGACGGAAACGGTGGTGTCTTTGACGAGCAACGAGAGAATGACCTCGTAGAGATCGATTTCGGTTTGAATCTTGCCGAGTCCGAAGTTGCTTGCGTCAAGATAGAGTACGCCGGAGGTATAGTAAATTCCGAGCAAGACTTTGCGGTCTTGTCCGAATTTCTTGCCCGTGAGTTCGACGAGCAACTCGCTGTGATTGTTTTTGGTGTTGATTTGCGTCTCTTTGAAGAGCAAATACTTCAAAATCGGAGAAAGATCGAGTTGTCCCGCAACACGCAACTCGTAATTGATGTCCATTTCGGAGTCGAATGCGAGAGTCGCTTTGGTTATATTCTCTTCTTTAAAGTTTCCGTTTGAATCTTTATAATAGAGCACGCCCGTATACGTTGAAGGAACGGGTGTCTTTTCGATTTCGATATATTCACCGTTTTCGTTAAGCCAATATTTGCCTTCTCCGAACACGAGTTCTCTCGAACCTTGGTCTGCGGTGAATTCGATGCCGAGCGTAAGATCGAGTCCTACGAACGGATATTCCAAAATCTCGGTGAAACTATCCTTTTGAAGTTTGTCGTTTTCAAGATAATCGGTCGTTTTGTCGTTCAAACCTGCGGACAAACCGTTGAGCGACAAATCAAGGCTGACGTTGTTGCCCAAAGAAAGGAAGATGCCGAGTTGGAAATCTGGCAAATAGAGACCGTCGTTGAGCGCAATGCGAATTCCGCCGTCAAAATCGGTGCTTGCAAAACCGATCTTAACGTTGTTTTGCACTTCGCGATAGTCGTTGTAGAAGTCGTTGTGATAGTACTCTTTTCCGCCGAACGCTTTGTACGGGGTGAGAGTTGCGGTCTTTACGTATTTGCCGGTTGCGATATTGAACCAATATTCGCCGTTGGCAGCCGCATTGTACTCGCCGCTGCTGCTGTCGTAAGAATAATACTTACCGCTCTTTTCGTAATTCTCAGATGCGGCTTGCGTGCTCTTTGCAACGTATTGATTGGTTGCGATATCGAACCAATACTCGCCGTTGTCGGCCGCTTCAACCAAATAATACTTGCCGCTCAACGCATAGTTGGCGGGTGCGGCTTGCGTGTTCTTTGCGACGTATTGTTTCGTTGCAACATCATACCAATGCGTGCCGTTTTCTTCGGTGGCTTCGGTATAAGTGTTGTCTGACTCATTAAACGTGTAGAATTTGCCGCTCAATGCATAGTTGGCAGGTGCACTTTGTGCGCTCTTTGCTATATACTTGCCCGTTGCGACGTCAAACCAGTGCGTACCGTTTGCCGCAGTGGAGAACGTGTAGAATTTGCCTGATTTCAGATAGAATTCATCGGTATTTCTGCTCGTATCGGCAAAGGAAACGTACTCGCCGTTCAAGTCGAGCCAATAGGTTTGGTCATAACTGAGACCGAGGATGTTGAGAACTTTGTCGAAAAGTCCCGCTGCAAGCACGACCTCGAAAGCGTGGTTGCCGAGCTTGAAGCCGTCGATTATGCCTGCCACGAAGCCGAGAATCGAATTGACGTTAAGGCCGTCCTTGGGAGTCGTTTCGTCTGCAACTGCCGCTTCTTGAGCGTCGTTTTGAGAACCGTCGCCGTCAAGTCCGAGCATACCGATCAGTTCTTTGACGTCGATTTTGATTTCTTTGACGTTGATGCAGAGCAAATCTGCCTTCAAATATGCCCAACCGTCTTGCAAGTAGATTGCCAAAAGCGGATTGTTGCCTTCGACGTCCGATCTTCTTGTGATTGCAATCTTCGCAGAAGATTTGAGGAGTATGTCGAGAATCGCGCTCGTGTCAAGACCGCCCGTAAGGTCGAGGTCTGCGTTGACGTCGAGTTTAAGTCCGCCCTCGATATTGTCAAGTTCGAGCAATACGTTGACGAGAACGCCCTTGAACAAGTTGCCGAGTTCCTGATCGGGAAGATCGATGGAAATTTCAGCAAGTTTGCCTTTGAGCGTGTCGATATCGATCGAAAGTCCCGTCGAGAGATTGACGTGGAGCAAATCCGTGTTGAGTGCGCCGTTCTTGAGAATGGGCAGATATGCGCCGGGATTGTCCGCAAGGTCTTGTTCAAGGTCGGTGAAATTCTTTTCAAATTGACCTTGATTGGTGATTTTACCGAAGGTAACGTCGATGCTGAGTCCAAGTCCGATCAACGGATCGAGCGTGAAGTCGGTGTGCGTTTCGTTGTATTCGCGGATACCGAGCGTTGCGTCCAACTTGATTGATTTCTCTTGTTGTGCGCCCTTGTTCGTATAGGTGAGACTTGCTTCGGAAATGGGGATATCTGCGCCGATATTATTGCCTGTGAACACCATTCCGAATATCGTTTCGAGCAAATCTCTAGTGAGATCGAATTGGATACCGTTGATATTGAATATGTTTTCGTCCATATCAACATTGATATGGTCGAGTATCGTGCTTACGAGTGCCAACACGTCAACGCTTCCGTCGCCGTCGGCAGATTCAAACGCACCGTGTTGAACGATAAGTTCGCCGTTGTCGACGAGCGCTTGTTGGATAGCTTGCGCTTTCATGCCGTCGGCAAAGTAATCGCGCGCCGCTTGAGAAGTCGCGTCGCCCTTGAGTCCGTCGATAGCGCCCTTGATCTTGTCGAAAAGTTGACCGATGAGATCGTCGAGCAATTGATTGACGTTGATATCGTCAATCTTGAACTTCGTTCCGTTAGAGCCGAGCAAACCGCTTGCGTCGATATAAATGCCGTTCAGACTGCCCTTGTAAAGCGCACTGAGGCGTTCTCTGTTGTCTCTGCCGAGAACTCTGACCGCAAGTTTGGTATCTTCGGGGTTTCTTGTGTTGATTTCACCTTGGAGAGTGATTGTGAGTTGAACCGTTCCGCTTGCAAAGTCGATTTCTTTTGCAAACAACGGCTGAAGCGCCGCAAGCAATTCGGCGTCGAGATTTTGTTTGAGGAGATTTGAAATGAGAGTGCCGAAAGAATCCACCACGTTGTCGATGGACACTTTCTTTTGTGCAAAGTCGAGTGAGAGAGTTATTGCGCCGTCAAGCGTAAGGAAAGAGTATTGTTGCGCAGTTTCAATTGCTTCGAGCAAAGTCTTGCCGTCGGATCCGGTACGATTTGCAAGAATATCCTTGACGTCGAGATCGGGAGTGCCTGCGAATTCGGCTTTCGCATAGCCCAAATCGATACCGAATTCGGATTGGAACGTGCCGTACTTTTCTTGGATGTCGGGAATTCCGCTCGAATTGAGGTTTACGTCAATGCTGAAATTGGTTTCTTTGAGCGATCCGTTGTAAATGTCTGCTTCCAGATAAAGCGCAACGCCCGCCAAAGCACCGATTTTGCCCAGATCGAGTCCGAGCACGTCTTTGACGAGTCCGATAATGTTTTCGGGGATAAGACCTTGAACGAACGGAATGAGCGTCACGATAAGTCCGAGATCGCAAGGTATACGCAAAACCTGACGGCCGTTGCCGTAGTCCACGAGCGTGCTCTTGCTTGATCCGAACAGTATGTTGACGAGCAATTCTTCAACCGTCAAATGGGCTATGTCGATTTTGATCAGACTGTTGACGAGTCCGCCGATATCGTAACCCATAATGGTGTCGTAAAGGATTGAGGAAAGATCGAGTTGTTCGAGAGCGTCGGAAAATCTAGCCACGAAAGTGCTCATGTTGATGGTGTCCGTGTATACGACGTGGACGCCGTCGCCTTTCTTGATTCCGCGCATATCGGCAACGAGTTTGCCGTTATAGTAGTATGCACCGAAGAGCATCGTGCCTTTTCCGTCTTTCGCCATATCCGTGATGGTCTGACGATCGAGAGTACGACCTGCGATTTGGTCTTTTCCCAACTTCCAGAACTCAACGAGGATTTGACTGTTGTCGTCGTTCACTCTGTCAATCTTGCCTGCAAAGCGAGCAACGATAAGCGATTCGTAGGAATCCTTGGCAAATCCGAGCACGAAAGCCGTGTCGACGTTTATGTACTGCTTGTCCTTTTCGGCACCCGCTTCCAAAAGCGCTGCGTCTTTGAACAACTTCCATGCATCTTGCGGACCTATGTACTCCGAGTTGCTCGGTTCGTCGTCATCTGGCGTCGGCGTAGGAATAACCGGGTTGTCGACGTTTCCGCCACCTGCATGGTCGCACGCTACCATGCCGAAAATCATCGTGATAATCAGCACGAGCAACAATACGAGCGATAACTTTCTCATTCTCATAATCTCCTCCGAAACATACGCCTCTACGCGTGTAGCGCATATGTGTAGATTATTATACAGTCCAATTATACGTTTTTTTTCGCTGTTTGTCAATACTTATCTCATTAGAATAACGATTACAATACCTTGTGGTGTGAGCGATTCACTCCCACAACCTATTGCGTAAAACGACGAATTTCGTGCCGATTTTCACTCACAAACACCGAAAAATCGCCGTTTTTCCTTTATTTCCCGCAATTTTGCGATTTTGCTTGCTAAAATTGCGATTTTTCGCATTCTAACCGCATATTTATCATCGATTCGTTGATTTTTGACTTTTGTTTTTACACGGATAGATTACGCGAAAGTTTTTTTGAAACGCAATAATTTTTCCGTTTCCGTTTCTTTGTGCTTTTTCGACCTTTTTCGCATAAATCACGGTATCTAACCGCGTATTTTTTATCTTCGCCGAGCACAAAGTCCGCGTCGATTGACAGTGTGCAAGAATAGTGCTATATTCATTTTATGCAAACGACCGTACAAAAAAATCCCCTTATCGCAGAGGACGCTCAAATCACTCTCGCGCCGAGGCATAAACGCAACAGAATCTGGGAAATCGACTTCCTCAGAGGCGTTTGCGTATTGCTGATGATTCTCGACCATTTGGCGATTTTGCTCGGTTCGTATTTCGGTCCGCAATGGTACGGTTACGGGTTCGGTCGCAGGGGCGTCGGCGACGCTTTCACTACGTTTTGTTACAACTGGGTAAACGGGAGCGCAAGCGATGTTCGCGACGTAATTCACCCCATCGTTCTGTTCGTGTTTTTCTCCATTTCCGGCATATCTTGCACCTTTTCACGCAACAACGCAAAACGCGGATTCCAACTGTTGATTGTTGCGTTGATTTACACGCTCGGCTCGTATATCGCGCAAGAATATATGGGAATAAGCGGCGTTTTCGTGGCGTTCGGAGTGTTGGATTTTCTTGCGGTATCGATGCTTATCTACGCTCTCGTTTCTTTCTTGACGAGGGACAATCGATGGGCAATGGTCGGCGCAAGCGTAGTGCTTATAACGGTGACTTTGTGTCTGTATTTTTGCTACACGCCGCCTGCAACGACTCCGAAAATATTCGCAATTGTGTTTCCCCCTCACGATTTCTGGGGCAATCCGTCGCTATTCTACTCTCACGCGGAGTTCTCTCCCGGAGATTTGTTTACACTCATCCCCTACACCGCTTTTTATTTTGCTGGCGTACTTATCGGCGAGTTATTCTATTACGAAAGGCTGTCTCTCGTCCGCTTCGAACTCACGAAAGCGCTCTACAAAAAGGCTTGCGACGCCCTCTATGCAAACGTAGAATCGGAGAAAGAATCGTTGCGTAACTTCTGCACGAATACGCTCACGTTTTTGCTCGGAGCAGGAAAAGTTGCGACTACAGTCGCAAAAGCAATAGAAAAAGCGGTTTGCTTCTTTGGCAAACACGCCTTGATAGTATACGTCGTTCACGTGGTCTTGCTTGCCGCGCTGTTGAGCCTGATAAGCGGCTTGTTTATCACACCCGGCAATTTTGGTATTTAATTATATTGCACCTACGGCGCAGTTGACGATGATATTCGTTTAATTGGGCACATAAAATAAATGCCCCTTCCTCACGTGTTTTTCCCCAAAAAAATAAGCGCGCCAAATCGATGCATAACGAGAAAGCACCCCTTGACCGACAACCCTAATTTACTATGCGTAAATGAGTTGGCAGGCATTGAATACTGCCAAATCATAGACTAAATAAGCGCACCAAAGCACTGCATAATAAGAAAGGCACGGCTTGAGCCGAAACCCAACGCACAAGGCGTACGTGATTTCGGAGCAAGTCGTGTTTTATATAGTAAAAATAAGTGCGCCAAATCGATGCATAACGAGAAAGCGCCCCTTGAATGACAACCCTAATTTACTAAAGCGTAAATGAGTTGGCAGACAAGGGGCACTGACAATGTTAGGCGCGATTTGGTGCGCTTATTTGGCATATCCCGAAAAACGGAATTGCGGCACACCATACCCCCCTCTCATCGACTCGTTGGCATCTGCGACTTGGCGCATGATGCGGCGAGAAAGACGATCGGGAGACTTGAGATTCTTGACGAGATAGGGTTGTTGAGCGTCGGAAACGATGAGAAGGCTGCCGACACCGACGAGACGTTGGAAAAAGTTTTGCTTGGTTTCAACCATTTTTATCTCGCAAAGAGGGATTACGACTGAACGAACGTTGAAAATCCCTTCTCTGAAAACCACTTTGTCGGGCGTAAGGACGAGTTCTTTTGAGTTGAAACGCACGGTTTCGATGACGAGGCTGGCGAGAACGATTACGCCCACGCCGAGAAGCACCCAACGCATCACGTCGTCGGTGAGATATTGCGCAGGCTCGGTTTTTGTGAACAAGCCTTCGATTTTGTCTTTGAACACCCAAATCACAGCGGTGAGTCCGCCAAGAATTACGGCAAGAAGGACGGTGCGCAGATAAATGCAAGCGGAAAACTTGCCTTTTGCCACCACTCTTTCGATTTTTGAATACTTCTTTTCAAGCGTCTTCATAATTCACCTTCTTATTTGAGGCATTTGGGGAATTTTGCAATTCTCGTGAGCGTACAACCGAAAGGAACGTACGTTCTTTCAAGGCTTTCCTCGGAGAAACTGCATTTCTTGGGAATCTGCTCGAAGCCGTTGACGTCATACTCCCAGTTGAGAACGTTTTTGGAACGGATTTTGAGTTCAAACGGAGCCTGTCTGAACGGTACGTTTGAAATCTCGTTGACGACCACTCGCTCTTCCTCAAACAGTTTTCTGCTCGCTTTTTTGGACAAAACGGGCGTAATATTCCACTTTTTCGTGCATTTGACGAGGAGCGTGCGTCTGTCGCTTGCGTCTTGCCTTATTTCGTTTGGCAATTTGAGCGCCATAAGCAAGTTGCCTTTGAACAGGCTGCGAGTGCCGTCCTCGTTGGTTTCGACGGTGAGAGGAATGTTCATTTTGAGCATAAACGTGCTTCCCGCTTTGAGTATGCACTTGACGGAAATCTCTCTCGTGCCGCTTGCCACTATCTGACCGCCCGATATGAGTTGCATATAAGTGTTTTTGGGCACACGGAAATTGATTTTCACTTCCGGCTCGCCGTCCGCCTTTTCGACCTTGAATACGACGGCGTTTCTGAAAGGATATCCGGTCCGCTCGGAAATCGTGAGATTGCTGCCGCCTACGGACACGTCCATAACGCACGGCGTGTAGGTGAGAAAATTGAGTTCCTCGTCCTTGACCATACAAGCGGTTTGCATATAAAGAGGATATGCGCTCAAAAGCGCGATTGCGCCTCTTGACACTTTTCTCGAATAGAAGGCGTTGTCCGCGTCGGCATAAGGCAGTTTTCTTGACTGCGACGCTTCGGTCTGATTGACGTAAACGGTGTCCTGAACAGCCGAGCAATCGTCAAAGCACGCCCCCGATACGAGATTGAAAACTATACGTTCAAGTTTGTCGACGAGCGAATAATCTCTCGTTTCCTTGACGACTTCGACAAGGGATTCTATCATCTCCACGCTCGCCTCGACGTCAACCGCACTTACGCCTTTTGCGCCTGCGATTCTCGGTGCGCAAGCAAACATACCAAGCGGCGTTCCGTGATATCTGTCAAGCGCGTCAACAAGTTTGAGCGACAGATTTTTGAGGTTGTCGTCGCCTATGAATCTTCCGTATACGGCAGGGTATTTCACTGCTTTTGCAAGGTTGACTCCGCTCGTTTCCACCGCTCGTCTATGCTTCTTTTTCTGCCATTGTTTGTCAACGTAGACGGGCGTAAACGTCTTGCGCTTCTTTTCGTCGGTTTGCACGGATTCAAACGTTAAAACCTGTTTTTGTATATATTTAAGCGTCGATTGTGAGATATAGCGCTGATACGGCTTTTTGTACGGAAAGCGCGCGGCAAGCCTGAACCAGTCGTTTGAACTGTCGCGCAATTTCTCTCCGAGGTCTTGCAACCATTCAAGGTCGGTCTCTCTGTACACCGCCTCGATTGCGCCGATTTCTTCAAGCAGTCTTGCCCTCGAATCGTACCAACTCGAACTTACGGAATAGGTGTTGAACTGGCTCTTGAAAAACTTTTTCAAGAACGGCAAAACGCGCTCGTTGTCTGTGGCTTCGTAATAGGTGAGCAAGGTCTTGACCGCTTCGATTTTCGGCGTGAGCGACAGAGTGTCTTTCGGTCCGAAATCTCCGCCTTCGTTTGCGCTCGAAAAAATGGGCGTCATATAACTTGACACCTTTTCTTTGAGCGTTTTGTCGTCGAGCGCGCACGAGAGCAATATCAACCCTCTTACGTACCGTGGCAAACTCTCCGCGCCGTTCCACTCGCCGTTTTTCACAAGTCCCGAAAGCGAGCCGATACGCTTTTGAAGATTGCTCACCAAAAGCATCTCGTCAAGCAACCAGCCTTGAGGTTTTATTGCGCCGAGCGGCAGTTTTTTGAGGTTTTTGTCAACGGATTTTGCCAAAATTTCACCTTTTCGTATGGCTTTGCCATACACCTTGCTTATTATTATAAGTTAGCACATAAAATTGACAAATGCAAGTGAAAGAATTATCATATCCGCAAGGAGAAACAAAAATGAAATACGTTCTCGTGCTTTGCGACGGTATGGCGGATTATCCCGTGGACTCGCTCGGCGGAAAAACGCCACTCGAAGCCGCTCATACCCCAAATATGGATTCTCTTGCGCAGACCGCTCAAATAGGACTTGTGAAAACCATTCCCGACGGCATGACCCCGGGAAGCGACGTGGCAAACCTCGGCACACTGGGGTTTGACGCGCGCTCTTGCTATACGGGAAGAAGCCCCTTGGAAGCCCTTTCTATCGGCATAGATATGAAAACGGACGACCTTGCCGTGCGCACCAACCTCGTTACGCTCTCGGACGACGAACCGTTCGAGGACAAAATTATGATCGATTACAGCGCAGGCGAGATAAGCGACGACGAGGCGCGCGAACTTATGGCGTGCGTGAAAGACAATCTGTCGTCGGACGGATTCAAGTTCTACACGGGCGCAAGTTATCGCAACTGCCTTATCGCATCCCACCAAAAAGCCGAGGACGATTTGACTCCTCCCCACGACATAAGCGAACGGCGAATCGGCGAGTACCTTCCCAAAGGTCCGCTCGGCAAAGACTTGACGTCGTTTATCTACAACTCGTATCAACTCCTCAAAGACCACCCCGTCAATCTGCGCCGCATAGCGAGAGGAGAAAACCCCGCAAACGCTATATGGTTTTGGGGAGAAGGCACGAAGCCGTCTATTCCTAACTTTGAAGACATATACGACAAAAAAGCCGTGATGATAAGCGCGGTGGATTTGCTAAAAGGCATAGCCGTCGGTTGCGGAATGACCTCGATTGACGTCGAAGGCGCAACGGGCACGCTCGACACCAACTTCGAGGGCAAAGCGCAAGCCGCAATAGACGCGCTCGACGACGGAGCAGATTTCTGCTTCGTACATATCGAGGCAACGGACGAGTGCGGTCATCAAGGCGACGCGGAAGGCAAAATAAAAGCAATCGAATTTATTGACGAGAAAATCATATCTCCAATCGTGTCGCACTTTGCGAAAAACGGCGAGGATTTGACGATGCTGGTTATGCCCGATCATTACACCCCCGTGAGTTTGCGCAAACACTGCTCAGACCCCGTGCCGTATATGCTTTTCTCGACGAAAATCGCAAAAGCATACGATTCGATTTGCACGGGCAAAGAAGAGTTGTTTATGCGCACGTTCAGTGAAAAATCCGCAAAAGAAAGCGGCGTGTATTACGAAAAACCGTGGCAACTTATAGACAAGTTTTTCGGCATAGAATAAGCACGACTCAAAGCGGGATATGAACGGTTTTGCAGTGCTATTCGCATAAAAAACTCAACTTTATAAAATCAAAACGAAAATGCAAAACCGACGTTTAACACGTCGGTTTTGTGTTTATAAAGCATCGTTTTTGTAATTATTTGAAAATTGCTTGGTTATCGTTTTTGCGTTTATAACGCAGTTTCAAGCATATATGCGAAGCGATTATTGTTTGTAACTATGCTCGGTCACGGAATCGGCAACGGACTTCTTTTTCTTCTTTCCGTCAACGAATTTGTGCATCTCGACTTTATACTTTTTGCCCACCGCTTTGCGTACTTGTTTCATTGCGAATTTTGTGATTTTGAACACGAGTTGCACAAGTGCGACGAAGAACGTTGCGGCAAACACGATCCACTTAACCAGGCTCGTTTCGCCCGTTGCGATACCCGCCATTGACACTGCGGAAATGGCAAGGAAAAACACGTTGACAAACGCCTTGAATATGCCGAGAATCTTCTTGTAATTCTTCACGTTGGTTTGCAGTTTCTTCTTGTCCTTGAACGTGAGCACGACAAGCGCCACGAACGTAATAACAAGCACAACGAGCATCGGTATCAATGCGTAAGCGTAAGCGGAATCAACCCACTTTTTTGCGACGAACGTGCAGGTTGACACGATTGCGTAAACGGTTGAGACGATCGTCCAAACGACGCTCAACCTCTGCACGACGGACATACCTTTGTCCTTCTCTTCCTGCTCGACGACGGCTTGCGCCGCTTGAACTTCCTCTTGCGAATACTTTTGGTCAACAGGCTTCACTTCTTGCGTTTTTGGCGAAAAAATCGCCTTTTTGTCTTTTGCCATAAAATCCTCTTTTCCGTTTGATAATTTTGATTATACACCAATTGCGTCAACTTGCAATAGTGCCGTTGTCCATTCTTCCAATACGTGAATTGGCTTGCTTGAAGCAATACGTAGTATCTTTTATTGTACCACTTGACCAAGTGCTGTTGGTGTGGGCACAATCATTCTTCATCGTAGCATTTTCGAGGTGCCCGATAATCGTACCCATTCTGGTTTTTATATTGCGCACATTTCCACTGTTGCCTACGTTCAATGTACTATCTCTGAAATCGCAGTCAGACACTCTGCCGCCGGGGCAATATCCGACAACACCGCCTACAGAGCGTGCATTACCTTCCACGTAATGCGTAACGGTTGATTTTGAAGTATACGTACTTGTGATTTTGCCTGTATTATATCCGACACAACCGCCCATATCCCCGTTTCCGAAAACAGTACCTATAAAAACGGACAAACCGATATCTTTGTAATTTGCACCGACCAAACCGCCAAGGAATGATTCATTGCGATTGCATACAACACTACCTTTTGCACCTACGTTAAGAAGGCTACCACGATTAATTCCCGCGACGCCTCCGACATATACCGCCGTATCGCCATGTTTAGGATCGCTTGTTATATCTACACTCACATAAAATCCCGTAACTTTCGCAGTGCTCTCCACAACGCCAAAGAATCCGAAATTTCTACTTCCCGTGATACTTGCAGGTATCGCAATCTTTATACCCGATACTGTTTTTAGACTACCCTTTAGTGTTCCTTTGAACGAAGGAATCGGCACCCAATTATCACCTAACGTTGAAACGTCTATATCGTTTTTTATCGTAATCGTATCAGAATTGTGATTGCGGATATTGTATAATTGCAAGGCATTATAAACATTTGTATCGGAGCATTTTATCGTTTTTTGTATACCCGAAATAGAACGAGTGGCAACGCTGTTCTGATACTTGTTCTTGAACGAAACGCTTACGACTTTTACAACGGTATCGCCTACTGCGCGACGGCTGTATAAATCTCTTAAGAAACTGATCGCGCCGTTGGTGGTTGTTCCGTTGTAAGAAAAGGCACCATTTGTGTTCCTTCCTGTTACAGAATAGTTTATTGCGGTAACAAAAGATGATTTTGAGAATGAAAAATCAATTTTATTGACCAAATCAACGTTTGCAATGCCAATCTCACTCTCATTGTATTCAGTGTTTACACTCAACACAATATTGCCGATACCTTCTGCGCTGATTGTCAAATGCGAATCCAAATCTCTGTCAGATGACAATGTCAACGTTCTGTTCACAGTGTCAAAGCTCACCGTGTTCAACGTGCGATTGCTGAGCGAATCCGAAGTAAGGATCAATCCCCTATAACAATACTTACCATTCACATAAAGATTGACTTGATATGTGTTGCCTCTTTGCAACAAATAGGTGCCTGACGAGGACGGCGAAATCAAAGAGCCATTGTTTGAAATGCGCCACGAGAAAATATCTGCGGTATTTTTTGCGACGGTCGGAATCAATGTGTTGCTTTGCTGTGTATACACACCAATATAATACTTCTTTCCGGGAGTCAAATTCCTCAAACAAAGATATCCGTCCGACTGATAAACAAAAGCACCCGGCTCAACATTTTCATTGAAAACAAAATAACTTACGTTTTGCGCATTTTCAAACGTAATAATATATTCGTCATTTGCAGAACTTGAGGAAGGCACAGTAAACGTATGATACTCAACATTTACACCTGCAACGAACGAATCATTTGTGCCGAGATTCCACGTGTTGTTTACTTTTGTTGCAGTAATGTTTGCCGTGACCGCTCCGCTCGTTCCTTTTATTGCAATATAATACGCTTTCCCTTGTTTACACAACGCCGATATCGTTTGACTTGCCACAAACGACGAATTCAATGTTCTCGCTCTCTCCAATGTTCCGCTATATTGATTGGTCAGCACATTTTGGACTGTTGCGTTGTTTGCAGAAAAATTGTAAATACCGGTTTCTTTAGGCACGAATTTGACAATGTTGACAGTATTGTTTTTCACCGTTACGGCTTCGGTATTCCCCGTCATTTCTTTGACGTCGAACTTAAACTTGCCGATTTTCGATGTTATTGCCGTATTCTTCAGCAAAATCGCATATTGTTGATTCGCAGTGAGCGACAAAGAATATTTACCGTTGCTTTTTGTGATCTTGCTTCCATTTAGATACAAGTCAATGCCGTCTTCCAACGATTCAACGATATACGTTCCTGTATATTGCGGCGAATAAGAGAATTTGTGACTGCCAAGTGGGAGCATATAGTAATCCGTTTCGCCGATAGACGTAATCGTATGCGCTTGAGGATTGCCCAAATCATAATATGACGAGGGAGAAGCCACAGCACCCACTTTTGTTCTTCCCGTTGTTTCATAAATATCGGCACCTACCGAAAACTCAAATTGAGAAAACACATCTCTACCATCGGTGTGAGAATAACTGAATTGTGCCCTTGCGTGATCACCTTTTCTGAAATAAGCGACATCATCGCTTTCAGAAGGCTTCAAAATGAGGTGTGCTGCGCGAATCAATGAATTGTATTTATTGATTTGAGATTGTCTTGTGTTTGGCAAATATTGCGCACTATAACCATAACCTTCATTTGATGAGTCATAAGCAATGGGACAATGAATTGAAATCATAGCATCGTTTATTGACATCACGTCCATCAAAATAGTAAAAAGTGACGGCGGTTCAAATGTCCATAAGTCCTTTGATTTTAAAAAGTCTATACCTGATTGTAGCATTGCAGACGGCAATTCTTTGACCCCGTCTTTATATCCAAGAATCCCATATCTTGTGCAATCATAATAATAATTATTTCCAATAAAGAAATACCCATAATCATTGTTTGCATTGTAAGTCGGATCACCGATATTAAAATCATTCTGATTGCGGATCTGTCCTGCAAAAGATATGTTGCCAAGCATATAATCATTAGACTCAGCATATCTCAATCGTTGTTGAGTGGTAAGCGCATCTGTGAATGACTCAACTCTTGCCAACGGCACAACCGCAGATGAAATGCCGTTGAGCGCAAGATTGCATATAATATTGCTTGCGCTAGCAGTTGAAACCGGTTCCAATGTTATTGACGTGGACTGTGTAATATAAGCAAAAGGCAGGCTAATCCCGACCTCAATGTTGATATCTGCAAGATAATCGGATACGTTGCCCGATACGTTCAAAAATATAACTGTGCTTTTTAAAACTCTGTCGGTCATCCTCTCTGTTATAACAACAAAACCATATGCTTTACCTACAAATATTGTTTTATTCTCGTATGTAAACAATACTCGTGGGACCAACTTGACAATATTATCATCGCCTGTTATCTGTGCATTGACTATAGAGTTTGCCCCTGAAAAGCGCGAATTATTTGAAAACAGCGCACCTTGCACAAGGTTTACATTTTGTCCCCTGTTAATAACGGCGTAATGATAACCATCAGCAAGTGTATTAAAGTCACCAATATAATCATCTAAACTGACACCGTTTGGAGCTTTGTTGTTTGTATAGTTGCGACATATTTCATCAATAGAATCTTCTCCACTATCAGCATACGCAGTTTTAGATCCCAACTCAAAGGAAAGAATCGATGCTAGTAACATAAATGACAGTACAATAATCAATCCCAACTTCAAGTAACCATTAACATTCGTTTTTTTCATAATATCGCCACCCTTATTTTCTAAAACATTTAGCTACGCTTAAACTATAATCGGTGCCATCTTCTAACACAATGTTTGATTTCAAATACACGTTAAAAACGCACACGTTTTTTTCGTCCGCTAAATCCTTATATGCACCGCAAGAAACATCCTTGCCGCCTTGACAAAGCAAAAGCATTTTAGGATGATCATCATATATTGTCTTGTTGTACTTTATAGTGGTAGCGGAGTCGTTTAACATTATTGCTTTCTTTCCTACCGTAACAGATGTTCCGATTTTCATCATCAATCGCTTTACCTCCGCAAGCAACTCAGAATTATACTCTCCTTCAGCATTTTCATTTGTCGCCGGATCCTTGTATATAAACTTGCTTTCATCAACTGATACAATTTGCCAATAGTTGATTATACATTTTTCTACATCTTCTTCAATATGGTTGATCCATACATCGTACGTATCATCTGCAAATTGATTATAAGTGCCATAAAAGTTTTTGATTTTGTACTCTTCAGGCACTTGATTGCATGCTGAAAGCGCAATCGCAGAGATTGTAAGCACGATTGTCAGCAAAATTGTTGAAATTTTCTTTTTGGTCATTGAATCCTCCTTAAAATTTAATTTGTAAGATACATATACGCGTCGTCTGCAACGAGATTATGTGCGGACGACGCGTATTTTCTCAAAAAGGTTTCGTTTTCGGGTTTTACACTTCTTTGTTGACCACTCTCTTCAAGAAGTCGTCGCAGAGGCGGATATTTTCGATTGCCGCGCCCTTGTTCCAATTGAGCGGATAGCAGTGGTTGTCCAAGAATTTGGTGCTGTGGTGTTCTTCGACGTGAATGCCGAGATCCTGAAGTTTTTTGACGAGTTTTTGACCTTGGCCTTTGCAGAACATATCCTTTTCGGCGTAAGTGATGAAACTTACGGGGAATTGTTCGTTGACAAAACCGAAAGGCGCAAGCGTGTCGGAATACTCGTACTTGTCGAGGTCTTTGACGTGAACGCCGCTGAAATCGAAGAGGATTTTGTCGGTGAGGTTGAACGGCATTTTTTGTCCGAGTGCTTCGCCGATATCGTAGATGCCGCAATCGAGCATAGCGGTGCGGAATTTAAGATCGGTGGATACGCCGAATTTTGCTTGCAAATCCTTGTTGGTGGCAACACAAGAGAGCATTGCGGAATAATATCCGCCCGCGGAGTCGCCCGATACGCACATATTGTCGAGGTCGAGGTTATATTTTTCCGCGTTTGCGCCAACCCAATTGAGTGCGTCGACAAGATGCACGATTCCCTTCGGGAAAAGATATTTCGGACCAAGGCCGTAATTGACGTTCACAACGAAAAAGCCTTTGTTTGCCGCCCATTTTGCAAGGCCTCTGCGATAATGCTTGTCGCCTGCCACGAAGCCGCCGCCGTGAATGTAGAAGAACACGGGATACTTTTCGTTTCCGTCTTTTTTGACGAAATAAGTGTCGAGTTTTTCGGCGTCGTCCTTGCCGTACGCAATATCCGTTTCGATCTCGAACTTTACGTCTTTGAAGCGGAGCATTTTCTTGTTGTTTTGCGAGCCGTCGAACAGTTTGTCGATTGCTACAAACAAAAATTGTGCAAATGTCATATTGAACCCCTTTATACAAGATATTTTTTATAACAATATTTTAGCACATATCCTACAAATGTGCAATATCCAAATTCGACGATTTTCGCACGGGACAAGCACGAAAAATTCGGCATTGACATACACTGCAAATTGTGTTATAAACTATATGAAAACTTATGTGGACTTTTCCGGGCGCAAGCCAACTTTTCGCCACACAACGCTATGCGCTGTGTTTTTTTATGGCAAAAACCACCTGTGGAGAAACATGAAAAAGTTGAAACTTTCAAGCGAGGCGGTATATCTTGCGGCAATCGTGCTGCTTGCTTTGTCCGTCGCTATGCTCACGACATCGGGATACGGGCTTTCAATGCTCGTTGCTCCCGCGTATATTCTAAGTCTTATTCTCGGCATCGAGTTCGGCTTTGCGGAATATATCGTGCAAGGCATACTCATCGTTTTGTTTTGCATTATCGTAAGACGATTCAAAGTGGGATACCTCTTTTCGTTTATATCCTGCCTTTTGTACGGCGCAATTCTTATCGCCTGGCAAAAAATCCCCGCTTTCGACACTTCGATAAATCCGCCCGAAAGTTATGAAACATGGCAAAGAGTGTTGCTGTTTATCTTCGGAGATTTGCTCACGTTCTTCTCCGTGGCACTGTCTTTCAAGGCATATTTGCATCCGCAAGTTTACGACTTTTTCGTCAAAGGCATAAGCGAAAGATATCGCATCAAGCAGGCCGTCGTAAAAACGGCATTCGACTTCTGTTGTCTTGCGATAGGCTCGGCAATGACGTTGATTGCGTTCAAAGAGTTTCGCGGAATATACTGGGGTACGCTTGCAACGGCAATTTGCGGAGGCACGATTATAGGCTTTTTCAGCAAAATACTAGACAAAATAATAATCGCAAAACCGCTCTTCCCCAAACTCGAAAAGTATTTCGAGATAAGCGACGACGTTTTGTCGGTGAAAACCGACGAATACGTGCGAGAATAAAGATAAGCGCAAGGCTCAATCAATTTCAAACCTCATTATCTAAACATTTTGCCGCTTTAACGGCATGATTGTTAAAGAAAAAGTCGCTCCTTCGAGCGACTTTTTATCGTTTTCGGCAAAGCCATAAGTTGCTTGCTCCTCTGATTCGCCAAACGGATGCATAACGAGAAAGCACCCCTTGAATGGCAACCCTAATTTACTATGCGTAAATGAGTTGACAGACAAGAGGTGCTGCCAAAGTTAGGCGCCGTTTGACGACTCAGAGTTTGATTGAGTTAAATTCATTGATATTCTTCATCACCAAATCAAAATAACGATTTGCGATATCGATATCCTTTTGGTTGCCTCTGATTGCTGTCGAGAGTGTGATCCTGTTGAGCAGCGTAGTGACGGACATAAGGAAGAACGGCTTGTACTTCACTGCGCCCGAAATGAATCCGTCCACGAGTTTCAATCCGTTCGGAGTGAGTTTTTCGGCGTTGAGAAGCCCCATATTGCTGACTGCGATAAGCGGGTTGTCGTATCCCGCTTTGATTGCAAACTCTGCAATATCGTGCGGGAAAATCGTGTACGCGAGTTTCAGAAGCGGCAAGGAATAAAGCCCCATAAATTTGTCGCGTTTGTAGCCCTTGGTGGAGCGTATGACGTTGACGACTGTGTCTTGTATTGTTTCGCCTTTGCCGAGCGTGCGCACTGCCATCCACGCGGTGTGGTTGGTGAGTCCGCCTTGCAAGCCGCCGTCTACGATATGTTTTCTGAGGTCGATTGCGCAAGACACGGTGAGGCTGTCGTCGTCTTTGAGATCGCAAAGTTCGTAAAGCGAGCGGAATACCGTTGCCATAATCGCGTCGTTGACGGTGATGCCCATCTTTTTGGACATAGCGCGAAGTTTTTCAAAAGCCTGCTCGTCAACAACTCTTTTTACGATTTGGTTGGTGTCCTCGCTTACGCTTTCGCTCCACGGGAATGCAACTTTGTCTTGCGCTTTGGAAATGTTCTTATACAAGCCTTTTGCATGCTTGAGGTCTTCGCCTTCGAGCAAAGAGTACACTTGATCGAAACTTCTCGATCCGCTCTTCATATGCAGTGCGAAATAGTTGCCTGCCTTGAGATTTGAATAGTTTTCGCAAAGCGTTACGAGGAAGTATTTGAGGTCGCCGCCGTCCATACACATATGGTTGTTGCGCCAAGCGAGTATGGAATGTTTGTCGTCCTCGAAAACCGCGAGTTTGACCTGCACGTTGTTGTCGTAAGGGATAACTTCCAATAGCCACTTGTCCGCCGCTTCGTCGGCATCTTCGACTCTTTGATACGACACGATATCGTCAACGGTATATTTTTCTTCCTTCCAATACGGTTCGATGACGGTGGTGTTGAAACTCGAGTGCAAAACGGGTGCTTTTTCAACCATATAAATCACTACGTTTTTGAGCACGTCCATATCGAAACTGCCCTCGTACGTGAGTTTTGCGTGCACCATTCTATCGTAGTAATTGCGGAACAAAAACTGCATTCTATCCCACATTTCAGCCTTTAACGTCGTTGCCATAAATCTCTCCTTATGCTCCGAATCGGCATTTTATATGTGCAAAACGATATGTTAATCGTCCCATTCAGTCCAGTATTTTTGATCTTCTTTCTCGTTCTTGTCCTCGAGTTCACGCTCTTCTTTCGCGTTTTTCGCTTTCGTCTTTTTGGCGATTACGACTATGATCTGAACGAGTGCGCACGCAACGCCCGCAAGACACATAAGCCAACCGGGATTCCATACGCCTTGCACCGTGATGCCCAAAATGACGTAGAGCATAACGCCCAAAATCTCGACGAACACGGGAAGTTCAAACCATTTGATTTTGCTGTTCGTCGCAAATGCGATTGCCGTATCTACGCCGAAAAGCACAACGACCATTGCAAGGAAACTCATCCAAGAACCTTGGATTTTGAACACGAGTTGCAAAAGCAAAAACACGAAAACCGTCAACAAAACTTCGCATATCGCAACGAATATTCTGACGGGAACGAATTTCTTTTTGAGAGCGAATTTAACCGCTCCGTACGCGAGCAATACGCTTGCGCCCGCAAACGCGCCGCCCACCACGATGAGCCAGGTCGGATGCCAAACTTTCGTGAATCCGCCGACGACGAGATACACGATCGTAAGCAACGCAACCACTGCCGCCGCGCTGATGCTTGCCGCGCTGATTCTGCGCTTTGCTACGCCGCTTTGAATTTGTCTTTGCTCGAAATTGGCAAGAGTCAAATCGATGTCGCCGAGTTCGGAAACCGCCATGTCGAAAATGAGATTGTCGTCACTCACGCCTTTTATGCGCAACTCTTGCTCTCTGTCGAGGAGTTGGCGCAACAAGGCTTTGCGATATTCCATAGCCGCTTGCGTCGGTGCGATCTTTCTGAAATGCTCTTCAAGAAACTGCTTGAATTTTTCTTTCATAACGTACTCCCTTGCACTTTGGTGCTCGATGTTTACAAAGAATATACGCCTATATCGGTGTTTGGTTACATTGTATCACAAAAAAAAATTCTTACATATGGTATACGGAACAATATCAATCATAACCTCCGTTCACACAAACGGAAATCCGATAAAAACGCACCGTTTTGCTCCTCTTCTACATAAAAAATCAGGAGGAAACGCCTATGTTTTTCAACTTTTTCAATTCTTGCTCGCCGCAAAGGCCGTGCTGCAATCAAAACGCAATCGAATATATAAGAGGTCCGATAGGTCCTCAAGGTCCCGCCGGTCCTATGGGGCCGATGGGCCCGCAAGGTGCACAAGGCCCCGTCGGACCGCAAGGTGCAACGGGTGCTACGGGTGCACAAGGCCCTGTCGGACCGCAAGGTGCTACGGGTGCGACCGGTCCTCAAGGACCGCAAGGCGAAGCGGGAACGAGCGCATTGCAAGACGCACTCTATGCCTACGACGGGACGCAGACCGTTGCTTCGGCGACTATCATACCTCTTGCAAACTCAACCACGACGCCAACCACTACGATGTCGCTTGCCTCGAATGCGATAACCCTCCCCACAGGCACTTATCTCGTCACGTACGGCGCAACGGGCACGAGAACCACCGACGGCAATCTCTCCGTTCAGTTGTACGAAAACGGCACGGCAATCTCAAACGAAATTATATCCGCAAACGCATCGTCGACGAATTCGGCAAATCTGTCAAAGACGATTCTGTACAATGCGACCGCAGGCAGCACGACGCTTTCACTCTATAACGTTTCGGGAGAAAGCGTAAATCTCACGGGGGCAAATATCACCGCAATGAGAATCGTATAATCAAAAAAACGAGTTGCTCGGCAAGCGAACTCGATACGGTCGTAATCGAAACGCTGTGAGAACGGAGGCGATTTTTGAAAGAAATCGCCTACGTTTATCATTTTTCATACAATTGTTCGCCTTGTAAATTTTTACAGGGCGATTGTATGCGATTTGTGTCGAAAAATATTGCTTTTCCGATTTTGGCTGTTAAAATTCTTGTATTGCTTACGCGCACGCAAGAGCGCAGGCACGCATACGCGCTTTAATATAAGGTTTTGCGCATACGCACGAATAAAAATCTCGCACCGTTTCGGAGAGGCAGAATGGACGGAAAGACAAAAATCATTGCCGTTGCTGGAAAAGGAGGAGTCGGAAAGACCTCTCTTTCTGCCGTAATCGTAAAACTTCTAGTTGAAAGATTTCCCGATAAAAAAATACTCGCAATAGACGCAGACCCCGCAATAGGATTGTCTACGGCACTCGGAGTCGAACCCGAAAAGACTATAGACGACGTGCGCAAAGAAACCGTCGAGCAGACGCAAAACGGAAAAATCTCACCGCTTGAAATTCTCGGCAACGCGGAATATTCAGTGGACGAGGCGATATGCAACGAAAACGGCTTTTCGTTTATTGCGATAGGTCGTCCGGAAAGCGCAGGTTGCTATTGCAAAATCAACACCTACCTCAAAGACGTTATTGCGCTTATTTCCAAACACTACGACTTCGTAGTGATAGACGGCGAAGCGGGCATCGAGCAGATAAACCGCAGAGTTATGGAAAAAGTGACGCATCTTTTGCTCGTCACCGACCAGTCGAAAAAAGGGCGCGACGTCGTGGAAACCATCGCAAAAGTGGCAACCGACCTCGTTATGTACGAGCAAATCGGCGTGATTCAAAATCGCCTTACTCAAGAGGCTATGGCGCAAAAGCCCGTCGTCAACGGACTTGAAACGCTTGCGTACGTTCCTGCCGACAACGCGCTTGCAAAGATGGACGCAAGAGGCGAGAACGTGTTCTCTCTGCCGTCGGATACGCCGCTGTGCGTAGGCGCAGAGGAAGTTTTGAAGAAAATACATATTTTATAGGAGATAAATCGTGAGAGACTTAAAACACCTCATCTACTTTGAGAACTTGTTGGAAAATTCCAACAACGAACTCATCCAACAAGCGCAAGATGCAGGAAGAAAGGCAATCGGACACGTCTGTTATCAGATTCCCGAACCGCTGCTCAACTTGCCGGGAATCTTTTCCGTCAGACTTCGCGCTCCCCGTACAACCAGCACGGAAATGGGCAACTACTACCTCAGCCCCATTTTCTGCGAAGCGTGCCGTGCCATTTTGGAACGCGCTCTCGAAGGCGGATTTTCCTTCCTCGACGGCATCATCGCACCCGAAGCGTGCGCTATGATGAACCGCCTTGCCGAAAACATCGAGCATCTCGGTTGCTGCCCGCACGAAGGATTCTTTGCGTCCTACTGCGACGTGCCTATGAAGAGCGACGAGGTTACGCTCAAACACTACGTTCTTCAAATGCAAGAGCACTGTCTCAAGCCGCTCCACGAGCATCTCGGCATCGACGTGAGCGACGCGGCAATCCGCAAAGCGGTTGAAGAACAAAACAAAATCTCTCGTCTTATCACCGAAATCGGCGAATACAGAAAGGACGCACAGCCCAGAATCACGGGCTACGAATTTGCTATATTCTGCCTTGCTACATACTGCTGCCCCAAGGATTTGCTTGTCGAAAAACTCGAAGAAACCGCAGAAGAACTCAAAACGAGAGTTCCCGATCCTATCGGCACTTACCGCGCACGCGTTGCGATGGTGGGAAGCGAAATCGACGATCCGAGTTTCATCAAACTCGCAGAAGACACGGGACTCGTCGTGGTTGCGGACAGATACTGCTTCGGTTCTTTGCCCGGCAGACAAGAAATCGTGCTCTCCGACGACGAGGACGCACTCACGCAAGTTTGCAGATACTATATGCAATCGGGACAATGCCCACGCTTCCTCAACACCGAAAAGGTGAACGAGCGCCACGCCTATATCGATAAAATCGCAAAAGAATACAAGGCAGACGGCATCATCGTCGAACAAATCAAATTCTGTGACTATTGGGGCTACGGCAGACCCTTTATGCACGCGGTTTTGCAAAACGAATACGGTCATCAGGTGCTTTCCATCGACCGTCCTTACAACGCAGGACAATCGGGACAACTTCGCACGAGAATTCAAGCGTTCGTAGAGGCTATGGAAATCAAAAAAATACAGACTGAGAAAGGAGAAAACTGAGTATGGGCGCAAAACTTAATTCCGAAAAACTCGGCAAATTCTACAAAAGCGGCAAAAAGACGTCCACACGCAGAGAATGGCGCGGCTTCAAGGACACCATGTACGACTTCGGTTGCTGGCTGAAGAACTTGCTCGTTATGGGCAAATTCATCATGAAACCCACCACGATAAAGGCGTTGTTCACCTACAGATGGTTTGGCAACTATATGGCGGCGTTCGACTATATCGATCGTCACCTCGAGGGCGTGCGCGGACCGCAACTTCGCATCGGTCACAAGCAATACGACAGCATCGTCGGCCACCTCACTCAGACGATGGACACCCTCTTCAAGTGCGACAAACGCATTGGCAACAAGCACGGCAAATACGACGAACTCAACAAGAAAGTCGTCATTATGGACGAGAACGGCATGATGGTGGTCGCAATGGGCTTCCCCAACCTCAAATTCGTATCCAAAGAAGTGCCTGCAATCTACACCGGCTCTACAATCGCTCAAGACGGCGTTTTGCACTATATCGAGGTTTCCGAAGAATTCCAGATTCCTTCCGACGTATGCCCGATGCCTTGTGCGGAACTCGGCTGCGCAATCGACGAAGACTTCCCGATTTGCGGCGTTTGCGCAATCCACTGCAACACCACTTGCGACGGCTCATTGATGGGCAACCAAATCGAAGACAGACACGACGATCTTCCCTCTTTCACGATGGCTGCTCCTATGCGCCACCAACAAGCGTCCGTTCTTCCTTACTCACGCGATCAAGTGGTTGCGGCAATCAAATTTATCGAAAAGCACACGGGCGAGAAATGGGACTGGGACGCTTTTGCAAAGAACTGCAAGACCTACAACGCTCAAAACGCATTGTTCGACACTTGGCTCGAAATGAACAAAACTCCCTATCCTCAAATCTGCGGCAACAACATTATGCTTTACCGCGACGCAGAATATATGGTTATCTCGGGACGTGACGCTTCCTTCCTCAAACTCGACCAAGAAATCACCGAACTTGCAAAGAAAGGCTACGAAAACAAAGTCCTTGCGGCAAAAGAAATCCGTCACCGCGCAATCGTATGGGGCGTTCACGCTCAATACTACACCGCATTCAATCAATGGCTTGCAAACTGCTGGGGCATCGTGACGCTTTGCGATATGCTTTCGTTCACGCTCACAAAGCCCATCAACTACGAAGATCACGAGCAAGCGATGCTTGACCTTGGCGAGTACAATATGAACATGATCATGCGCAACCACTCCAACGGCGGCTACGAAGTCGGTGTCGAGCAATTGTGGCAATACTGCGAAGAATACAATGCGGATATGGTCATTATGTACGAGCATATCGGGTGCAAATCCATGGCAGGTTATCACGGACTCATCGAAGAAGAAGGCAGAAAACGCGGAATTCATATCGTTTGGGTATATCACGCTCTTATGAATCCCACGAAGGCTTCAAGAAAAGATATGCGCAACGACGTAAATCGCTATATGCAAACCGTTTTGAGAGAAGAGCCTCTCGATCCCACTATCGTTGATTTCGACGATACGAACCGTTGGTAAAAAGGAGAAAAGAATTATGAAATATTTTGGCGGATGCGACGTAGGCTCAACCTACACCAAAGCAG
>URNP01000005.1 GCA_900549225.1 uncultured Eubacteriales bacterium
GCCGTTGCGGCTCGTGTTCCGTCTCCGAAGGGGCAAATTTCGTGTATAAGTAGGCTTCGAATAAGTTTTGATGGGGCAATGGGGCTTGTGTGCGACGAGTTCGGTGCTCATAGGCTCGCCGCCGTTGCGGCTCGTGTTCCGTCTTCGAAGGGGCAAATTCCGTGTATAAGTAGGCTTCGAACAAGTTTTGATGGGGCAATGGGGCTTGTGTGGTTATGGAATGTAGCACAAGCAATTTATATGTGTAAAATTGTTGCACTTTTTGTACGTTTTTGTTATAATATAAAAAATAATAGATATTTATGTCGTAAAAGTACGAGAAATCGAAGGGATGCGCGGCGGAGTTTTGATGACTTATCATCAAAAAATCCGAAAATCCGTCAAAGCATTGCTAAACGAGCGTTCGATGAGTTGCAAATCTTCGGATTTGCGGCATCGAGGGCAAAATCGGCGCGATAGGCGAGGGGACGAGCCGTATGCGACGAATGGGATTGTAAAGGGTCAAAAAGTATGAGAGGTGTGTTTGCCGTTGGATTCGGCGTGATTGCGTGCATACAGATTATATTCGCAATTGCGGAAGTGTCCGGCAACGTGATGAAAGTCAACGAAAGAGTGCGCGGCATACTTATGCGGGTTTTCAGAAGACTGCGCAAGTTTTTCTATTTGCTTGACGTGGCATATCTTTTGGCAGTGCTTTTCGTGTTTTCCTTCACGGACGTGCGCACTCTCATTTTGGAAAACATTTCACAAAACACAATCGAAGCCACGAGAGTGGCAGTGAAAGGCATCTTTGGCACGAACTCGTTTATGGTGCTGCTGTATATGGCGATCATAGGCGTGACGGAAGCGTTGAGCATCATCGTGGTGACGGCGGTTGCGTGCTGTATCGTGATGGCGATTGCTTTCACGTATGAGTTTGAAACAGAAAGCGCTCAAGTCGAAAACGACGAGCGCACGAATAAAATTGAAAAAAGTTTTGCGATTGAAAAACCGTTTTCAGTCAATTTGAGATTGAACATTTGATATTTTCCTCTAAAAAATGCGTGTATTATGACAAGCGGACGAGAGTTTTCACGGTGTGGTGAAAACGGTTTCGGATCGGCTTGGATTTCGCATTATGTGGACAATTTTCAGCAAAAAACAAGAGAAAAAATAAAACAATTTTGGCACGCCTATGCGTGCAAGTTACGCATTTACGGGTTTTCGGCAGAAATTGTTGAAAACGTGAAAAAACAAGAACTTGGAGGAGTTTTTGAAAATTATGACAAGAAAAAGAAGATTAAGTTTTGCGAGCGTGTTGGCGCTCGCCACAGCAGTGCTCCTGTTGACCACTGCTGTGGTATGCGTTGCGGACGTCCGCAACGCATACGCAGGCGACGCAACCGCGTCGGTATCGGTGTGGGACGGCACGAGCAGTGATACGAGTTGTTACTCGTTTGCGACAAATGAAATCGTAATAAACAGTGCCGCTCAACTCAGAGGCATTGCCGATATGTCAAACAACGGATTTGACTTCTCGCCGTACACAATCAGACTTAACACAGATATTGATTTGAACGGCAAAGACTGGATTCCGTTCACAAACTACGGCGGTGTGTTTGACGGCCAAGGGCACACTATTTCAAACGGCAATATAAAAGCCTCCGATGATGACGGCACAGGCTTTTTCGGAAGATTGGGCAAAGTGACAACAATCAAAGACCTCGTTTTCAAAAAGATGACGACAAGGTCAGATACATTTTACAGACTAGCACTTGTTGCAGGCTCAAATAGTGCCAACGGGACAACATTTGATAATGTTGATCTATACAATTGTCAAGTGCGTGGTAGGACTGATTGGAAAAATGAATATGGCACGGCGGGATTTTTTATGTCGAATAGTACTGGAGCAATAATGGTGAAAGACTGCGATGTAAAGTATTGTCTACTTGAAGCTGGCACACCAAATGGAATTGCTTACTCAATAGATGGAGATTATCAAAGCCAAATCATTAACACGACAATCACTGACTCTTTCTTTATTAATAAGGGGGCGTCAAGAGGCGGTGTTTTTACAAAAAACGGCAATGATAACACACTATTGTTTGGTTGTTATTCAAATTTTAGCGAAGGATTGTCGCTAAACGGTCTTGAAAATGAGTTTTCAGAAGAACAAAAACAACTCATTTCAGAAAATTTGAGTTCGACTATTATTAATTACGCAGATGGTTGCGAAGAAATTAATAGCAGGATTAGAGTTGATGATATTGACTTGTCAACGGCACTAATAGAAGATGGTGCAGTAAGTATCATTGCAACTTCGGCAAAAAGTTTTACTATTGAACTTGCTGCTGAAAGCGAAATCTCGGTAACACTAGACGGAGATACACGCACGGTTGTGGGAAAAGAATATACATGTGACCTAGTGAAAGGTTTTCATTGTATCACTTATACTTATACGTCACTTGGAAAAACTTATACGAATAGTGTTTTAGTAGGCATTGGAGATTTGTTTGAAATCTGTGATAGTGATGGAAGTGTTATAACGAAAGATGGTTTGACAGTTACCACTACTTCTTATGCGAAGGGTTATGTAATAAAGCAAATTGTCAATAACGATCAAGTTTCTTTTACCGTAAATGGAAGTAGCATACCTACAAGTGGTGTTGAATTGATAAATACTGGAAGTGATTTGGGCTTTTTCACTACAATTACAGTTTCATACAATGGAAAACAGTACGAGATACAATGTAGCGTCAGGAAAAGTGGTGTAACTATCAGTGGAGCCGGTGCAAATCCGTGGGTGTTTATTTCTAAAGATGCTTATTATTATAAGTCAACCTCACAAGGAAAATCCAATTCGTCAAGCGAAGTTGTATTTTCTTTAGAGCCTGGCTATAAGCTATCTTTTGATTATACAAATTCGTCAGAGGTAAGTTGGGATTATTTGACTATTTATAAACCTGATGGTTCTTCAATTTCAACAAAAGACTTGGGCTGCACTCTTACAGAAGATGCTGAGATATTAAGCGATGCAACTGTTTGGACGAGATTTGAATATAATAACGATTCTGAAAATACCGTGCAAATAAAGGCTGTTTATACAAAAGATGGAAGTGGTGATACGGGCACCGATGCAGCATATATACGGAATATTGCTTTTTCAAAAGAATCAAGCAGCACAACAACACCAACGGAATCCACTCATACCGTAATTATTGAAACAGTTGGAAATGGTTTCGTTGAAAATATAATTGACTTTAAAAAAGAGCACATCACTGAAACTTTTACTGCAAAAGTTGGTGAAAAAATTCAGCTTTATGGTAGAGCAGACGTCAATAGCACAAATGAGTTTGTAGGATATCAAATCAAAAATGCAGACGGCACTTGGGGTGAACTTATCAAATCAAATGGCGATATTTTTACCGTGACAAGCAATATGTATTTCCGCTTTGTTTTCTCGCAAAGAGTTCCTATTCTTGGAGTTATGGATTATACGCTTACGACTAACGGTGTCGCGACAAAAGGCGTTGTAGGTCATGCTCAAAAGATATCTATAAATAAGTTGATGCCAAACACACAACTCATTTTCTCAACACCAATTATTGCGGGCGTTTCGGGAAGAGTGTACGACAGTGTCAAGGGAACGGAAGAAGAGTTGCAGATCGATAACAACGCTTATTTCTACACAATTGACGACGTTTCGACAAGCCGTACGATCAAGTTTATTTATGAGAAAGAAGGCTGTGCAACAACTGAGTTTGTCGTGTACGTGTCTTTTGAAGCGGATATCAATTCTTATTTGATTGCAAACGGCTCAAAGCCGATCGAAGTTATCAATAATGATGACATCAACTATCAATATAACTCGTCTCTTTCTACAAGCGAAAGATTTGCCTATATATCTTCGCTTAGCAAGAAGAATAGGTCTTCATCTGTTTCAAACATAGGCTTCAAAGTGCAAGGCCAAGGTGTTCTCGTATTCGATTACTATATCAATTCCGAAGACCGAGGCGAAACTGAAAAGTATGGTACAAAACATACCGGCGATAGAGCGCTTTACGGCATTAATCAACGCATTTCGTGGGGAATGATGGTAGATTATTTGAGTGATAACAGTTACGGATATATCAATCCTTCTTATACCTCTACTGTCGGTTATCTCGGCGCTGCACTCGGAACGGTTGATTTCAGCAAGTGCCAAGGTCAACTCGGTTGGCAACGCGTTTCAATTCCTGTTTCGGCAAGCAGTGACAATGAATATAACACGGTTTATATCGCATACGTCAAGGACTGGGAAGATACAATTGAAACGGAAGATACTTTTGCAATTGCAAACGTTATGTTCGTTCAAGGCAACTTCAACGTTTCATTCAGCACCAATACTTCAACGGGCAGCGTGAGCGCAACCGCAAACGGTTCTCAAATTACAAGCGGTCAATCGGTCGGCGCAGGTTCTCTTATTACTCTCACCGCAACGGATTCCGATTCGAGTGCAAGATTCGTCGGTTGGTATAACGGAGAAAAACTGGTTAGCAAAAACAGAACTATCAATTTCGGTCTCGGAAACGAAATCAATTATCAAGCAGTGTTTGCAAACAGCCAAAATCCGTACGTTGTAAACAACAAGACGTTTGCAACTCTTTCTGACGCGGTTTCAAGCATAGGAAGTAAACAAGGACTTGTAAGATTGCTCGCAAACGCACAAGAGGACAATATAAACGTTCCCTCCAACGTAACGTTGTTGCTCGTATACTCTGCTGACGACGAAGAAGGTTTGCTTGTCGGCGGCGGAAATGATCGCGTGAGTTGGAATTGCGGCGTAGATCCGTACGTCACTCTCACCGTCAACGGCAAACTCACCCTCAACGGCAAACTTATCGTCGGCGGTGTGCAACACAAGGCGGATCAATCCGCTCAAGGTCACACTTCGGGTGCTTACGCTCAAATGGTCGTCAACGGCAGCGTTGAGATCGCAAACGGCGGTTATCTTGACGTGATCGGAAGAGTGACGGGCAACGGCACGATCACCGCAGTGAATGGCGCAACGCTCCGTCAACCGTTCACAGTCAACAACTACGCAGGCGGTACGAATACGTACGCTTTGTATAACGCAAATCAATTCCCGTTCGTGCAGTTTGCTACGATCAACGTCGAGTGCAAGCAGATCGTCAATCACGGCGCAAAAGTGATCGGCTCAACGTCGCTCTACTTCTGGTCGAGCATCACAACGCAGGACGTCGTGCTTGTGGACAGCATCTCCAACAAGGCAACTTCGGGCGAAGGCGCGCTCATCTGGCTTGAGGAAAACAGCCGCCTCGAAATTTCCTACGACTCCAGCAAGAAAATAGACGCAAAGGTCGGCAACATCCACCTCGGTGACTTCGGCGTGACCACTATCGACGTATACGGAAAGATCACCGCAGGCGAATTCAGTCTGCAAGGCTACGGAAGCGGTGAGATGGTGCTTGCAATTCCGTACACCTACAACTTCAATATCAAGAACCGCGCAACCGTCACAATCGATCAGGCATACAAGATTATGCCCGGCGCAATCGTCACGATTGAAAACGGTGCAACCGTCAATATCACCGAAAACGGCAAACTCTACGTTTACGACGGCTTGTATCAATCAAGCAAGGATGGCAAACGTTATCCGTATTACGACGAACTCGAAGGCTACGGCTTTGCAAAGAGCGGTATGCTTATCGTCAACGGTACGCTCAATATCAACGGCGTGTTTGCAGGTATCGCCCAAACCGTTGAGGGCGGCGAGATCAACGTCGGCGCAAACGCAAACGTCGCAAATCAAACTATCGTCGAGGGTTGCAACGACGGTTACGACTACAATATGGCAACCTTCGATATGAGCGGCCGCGTGTACGGCGTCAACGGTTTTGTCAACCTCGAAAAAGGCAAGACCTACAGAACGTTCGCAAACAATGCGTTCACTCTCAACTCGTTCACCAATAAATACTGGGTCGGCAGAAAAGACTCATGCAGTGAACAAGAGTTCACACTCACTTGTAATCAGGCAATGCAAGGCAGATTTGCAGAGTGGAACGGACAAAATTTCGTGCTTACGCTCACGTTCTATATCGGCACTGAACAGGCTGACGTCATCGTAAACGTCAACGGTAGCGACTATAAAACAGATTCAAATGGCAAATTTACTTGCTCGGTTGAAGTCGCAAACGCAACCGATTCGATCAAGTATTACACCAAGAACGTTTACACGGCAGTGAAGAGCCAAACGCTCGTTTTGGATCAAGAAATGCAAACCCTTACGCACGTTGCAAGCGGCGTTGCTCTTAATAATGATAACGTGTACACGCGCGTGTACGATAAGGACGGAGGACTCGTTCAAGACTTCAACCTCCTTGCAACCGTGTCCTTCTACGGCACGACCGATACCGAAAACGTTGCTTTGAGTTTTGACGAAAGCGCACTCGATTCGTCCGTATACGTCAACAATGACGTTGCGCTCACGAATAGTTCGCTCGTAAACAGCCTCCACGCAAGATTGAACGTTGTTGGCAGTGACGTCGCTCAATTCATCGACGACGTGAACAACCTCAAAAACGCAGACGATATCGTCGCAAGAGCAAACGAACTTTATACGACTTACGGAACGCTTCTTAAGAAAGGCACGGGCGACGACGTTGCATTTATCACAGCCTATTTGAACGGATATATCGGATTTGCAAGCAATATCGTCAAAGAAATCGCCATCAGTTCTGCGACGTACGGAGCCGGTGAAGTCAACGTGCAAATCACTTATATCAACGGCACTACCGCAACCGAAACCGCTACACTCTCCGATTGGAGAATGGACGCTTCGAGAATCGTGGCAACGGCAACTTTGGCATGCGATTATCAAGGCGCAAAGTACAATGTCACGAACACTTGCGACGGAAGCAAGAAAGAAGTTGCGCTCAACGCATTCACCGCAGACAGCGCAGTCTACGACGGCAATATGCACGCCGTGACGGCAACGCTTTCGGGACTTGCGAACTTTGATAACGACACGCTCGTTTACGCAACGGCAACGTTTGGCAAGGACGCGGGCGAATACAACGTTACGTTTGAACTCGCAGGCGAAAAGGCTGTGTTCTATACGCTTACGGGCAATAAGACGCACACTTGCACCGTTTCCGCAAAGGATATCACCGTAACCGTAAACGATGCGCAAGCGATCAAGGACAAGACGGAAACTATCGTGTTGGTTGCAAACGCAAGCGGTAACGTGGACGAGATCACATTCACTTTTGCAATCTACAAGGGTGAAACGCTTGTGGCAACCGTTGGTAAAGACGGCAAAGTTACGCTCGCAGACGGACAATCGCTCGCATTGGGCGAATACACCGTAAAAGCGGTTACGGACAACGCAAACTACAATATCGCAAGCCAAACGGCAGGCACGTTGAAGATCGTGGAAGCAAACGACTACTACAACGTAGACTTCAATCTCGGCGGAACGAGCAAGGTCTACGACGGCAACGTGCTTGCGGTCAACCCAATCGTCAAGGTCAAAGCAACGGGTGCGCTTGTAGACGCAAGCAAGTATAGCGTGTCCGTAACGGGTAAAGGAACGCAAATTCTCGAAGCAGGCACTTATCAGATCGTCGTAACATTGGACGGCGAAACCATCGCACAAGAGAGTTTCAACGTCACCGCAAAGGACGTCACCGTGACTATCAAGCCGCAATCTTCGGTGTACGGCGAGGATATCAACGTTGATCAAACCGCTTATACGGCAAGCGGAGTCGTTGGCAACGACGATCTCGGCATTACGCTCGCCAAAGCCGACGGAAGAAACGCAGGCAAGTACGATATAGTGGGCGCATGGAACAATCACAACTACAAAGTCACGTTCGTAGGCGGCGAGAAAGCGTACGAAATCACCGCAAAGGCAATCGTCGTCGAGATCGAGAACAAAGAGAGTTTCTACGGTGAGAAAGACGCCGTGTTGAGCGCAAAACTCAAGGGTAGTCTCGCATACACCGATTCGTTCGATTCTCTGGGAATCAAACTCGTAAGAGCGACGGGCAAGAATGCGGGCACTTATGCAATCTCGCTGGATAGTTGGACGAACGAAAACTATACTATCACGGCAGAAAACGCAACATACACCGTTAAGAAGTTGGCATTGAGAGCGATCGTGGCAAACGCAACGAGCGTGTACGGAGATATGCTTGCAAAACTCACGTTTACTATAGAAGGTAAATTCGCAGAGGGCGAGAGTGTAGACGTACTCAACGCAAAACTTTCAATAGGCAACGCAAAGAACGCAGGCACGTACGCTATCGAGTTTGCTTACGACAACGCAAACTATGACGTGAACGCAACGAAAGCAACGTACACGATAACCAAGAGAGAAGTAACGCTTCGCGTGCTTGACGCAACGAGCGTGTACGGAAATCCGGATGCGGCATTCACCGTCAGCATCACTAAAGGCACTATGGCGGAAGGCGAAGACGCACAATCTCTCGTTTCTATCACGAGAGCGGAGGGCAGAAACGTCGGAACGTACGCAATCACCGCAACGAAGGCAGACAACGCAAACTACGACGTAACGCTCGTATACACGGGTGCAACGAATTCCGTGTACACTATAACCAAGCGCCCCGTAACCGTAACGGTGAAGAACGCAGACTTGCCCTATACGGCAAGTTGGGCAGAACTCAACTCGGCGTTGAGCTACGAATCTAACGTGCTCGCAGGCGACGAACTCAACGTAAGATTGTTCGTGCTTGTTGGCGGAGTTGAACTCACGGCAGACAACTTCGGAAGCATGTTTGCAGGCGGCACGCACGTGATAAGCGCAAGCATAGACAACGACAACTACGAACTCAGCGCCGTGAACGGCACTCTTACGGTTGGCTTGCCCGTTGTATCTCTTACTAACGAAGCAAGCGGAATCACGAGAGTGTACGGAGATACGCAGAACGTGTTCAATTGGCGCACTATGCTTACGGGCTATCTTGCGTCCGCAACGGATAGTACGTTCAGGGCAGTGTTCTACAGCGCAAGCGATCTCACGACGCCTGTGGATATAGCAACGGCAGGCGCAGGCTCATACAAGATGCAGATAGAGATAGTGCACGCAACGGCATACGCGTTTGCAGACGGAAATAGCAAGTCCGAACTCGTGGACGTAACCGTTGAGAAGAAGGATCTTACGGAATCCATAGTTATAACACTTAGCGGACTCACGGACGGCGGATATTTGGTGTTCTCGTACGGTTTGAGTATAGACGCAAGCGTAACGGACTACGACGACGTAGATATCTTGAAGGTACTCACCAAAGACGGGGAGAGCGCAACGGAAATAGACGCAGTGGGCGCATACGAATACACTGCGACGATTCAAAGCGCAAATTACAAAGGCGCAAAGACACTGCAATTCAAGGTTGTGAACTCTGCGGAAGACAAGATAGAAGATCTGAAGAAGTATGCGGAAGTCGAGTTCCTCACGAGAGCGCAGTATGCGGAAGCGAAAGCGCTTTTGGATAGCGTGAACGAAGACGATACTTTGCAGATAAACGACGACGCGGAAGCAAAAGCGAATTATGCAAACGTAGAAGCGCTTTGTGCGAACTATGCAAAGGTAGCGACGAATCTGGACGAGATAAAGGATATGTTGGACGCATATGCGGAAGGCGAGAGCAAGAAACTCATAGAAGCGCACGATTATATCGTTGCTTTGGACGAAGAGAAACTAGCGCTTGTGAAGCAGAGTGAAGAAGGCAAGGCGTACCAAGAGGCATGGCAAGCGGCAAGAGCGGAAGGCGCAGAAGCGACTGAGATAGCGAACAAGGTAAGAGATAACGTTTTGTTCGGAGTAGTTGCGGCAGTGAGCGCATTGCTTGCAATGGCGTACGTAGCGTTTGGCAAGTTCAGAGTCTGATAGGAGGAATGAAAAATGAAACGCAGAAATATAGCGATAATAATCTTGATGCTGCTGATTACCGTTTTGACACTGGCGGCGTGCAACGACACGACGCAAGGGGACAAACTTGCGTGGGTAGACGCATTGAGCAAAGGCAGTGAAGCAAAGAGCGTGGAATACGCGCAAAGCGTGACGAAAGGCGAAACGTTGCTTACCTCTTGCGAGCAGAAGTACGCGAAGGGCGAAACGAACTGGACGTACGAGAAGACGGAAAAGGCGTTGAGTGAAGACGCATACGCAAGCGACGCGTACACCGAAACGGTAACGAGCGGAAGCGTGGACAATGCCCCGATACTTCAACTTGAAAAGAGCATGGTTGAGAGCTTCGAGGAGAAAGGAGAAGAGGAAAAAGAGTACGCAGTGAAGTTGTTTGCGGACAAGGTGAAGACGTTCCTTAAACTTAGCGACGCGGAAGCGGCGAAGGTGAGCGGAGTGAAACTTGTGATAACGGTAACAAACGACAGAGTGACGAGCGTAACGCTTGAGTACAAGATTTCCGACACGAGCGTACAACAAACCCTGAAGTACGCTTATTGACAAAAAACAGCGCTTATGCGCCGAGGTTTTTCCCTCGGCGCATAGGCAAAAAAACAATATAAGAGAGCAACAAATGACAAACGACAATTCAAACAAACAAAACTTGCCCGAAAAAGATGTCGTCTTGAAAGACGTCGAAATTTCAAACGATTCCGTCGTTTCGGAAAACGCAAGCGAAAAAGAGGACCTTATCGTTGAAATCAAAGGCTTGTACAAAAAGTACGCAAAAGCCGCGGATTTCGTCATTCACGATATCAATATCGAGTGCCGTTCCGGTGAAATCGTAGGATTGCTGGGCAAAAACGGCGCGGGCAAATCGACGACGATAAAGTGCCTTACGGGGTTCTTCCCGTTCGATAAGGGCGAAATTAAGATTTGCGGACACGATATAAAAACCGAGCCCGTAAAAGCAAAGATGAATTTAGGTTACGTTCCCGACAACAGAGCGATGTTCGACAAAATGACGGGAACGGAATATATAAATTTTATTGCCGACTTGCACAAAACGCCCGTTGAAGACAGAGTGGCGCGCATTGACGAGATGCAAAAAATCTTCGTTCTCGGCGACAAAATCGACGCGCTTATATCGTCGTATTCGTACGGTATGCGCCAAAAAATCTGTCTTATGGCGTCGCTCATTCATCAGCCTAAACTCTGGCTTTTGGACGAGCCTCTCACAGGACTCGATCCGCAGACGAGCAAGGCGCTCAGAGAGTATATGCAAGTGTACAAGGCAAAAGGAAACGGCGTGCTCTACTCCTCGCACAATCTCGACGCAGTGGAAAAAACCTGCGACAGAGCGTATATCATCAACAAAGGTCGTATCGTTGAAGATATCGTAATTGCCGATTTCAAAAAGAACAATCCCGACAAAACGCTCGAAGATGCGTTTATCGAAGAATTTGAGGACGATTGATGAATAACGTTATTTTGCTGTTCAAAAAGGATTTTGCCGAACGCTTTTCGTCAACTTTCCACAAAGAAAAGGGTAGAAAGGACGTTTTTGGCATTCTATCGACGTTTTTGCTTCTTGCCTTGCTGTACGGTACGTTCATTTTCGTCTATTACAGATTTGCCAAAATGTACGTTTCGACAACGTTCGAGGTGGCAAACGCCGCTCACGACAGGGCCTACGAATTGCTCACGATGATATACGGAGCGGTATTTTTGATAAACGTTGCCGTAGGTGCGAAAAACATTCACTCGGCGCTGTCCGAAAGCAGAGATATCGAAGTGCTTTTGTGTCAACCCATAAGTTCTGGCGAACTGTTTGCGTACAAATTCCTTAAGATATATTTCGCACAGTTTTTGTCCACGGTTTTGGTGTTGTTGCCTGCGTGCATAGTCGTTGACGTGCTTTCCCCGCTCGGAGGAGGGGGGTATTACGTCGCGCTCGTGTCGCACCTGTTTTTAGCGCCGATGGTGTCTTGCGCGGTCGCTTCGCTCATAGCAATACCAATCAACTACGTCATTAGATTCATCTCAAACAGATTTATTCTGCACCTTTTGGTTTACATAGCGATTCTCGGCGTAAGTTTTTGGGCTTATAGTTTGTTTTTGGAACAATTGACTTCGCTGATTCAATCGGGCGATTTGAAATTCGTGTTCGACAGACTCACGATAACGAGAATCTCCAACGTGACGGCAAATCTTTATCCCGTCAACTTGTTCTCGAATATGCTCGTCGGAAAAGATCTCGTTTTGAGCGTGCTAGTGATTCTTGCAATCGGCGTGGTGGGATTTACGGCGTCGTGGCTACTCATAAGAGCAATGTACAACAAAATCCTGCAAAAGCGCATGGAGGGTGAACTTAAAACTTATCATAAGAAGAAAAAAATCAAATTCCGCTCTCCTATGGCAAGTTTGATGTACAAAGAGTTTATCGTGATTCTGCGCACGCCCTCGTACGCGTTTCAATACTTCGCGACGACGTTCACCTTGCCGCTTATGGTTTACGTGTGTGTAAACCTTATGCAATCGATGATGAAATCACTCACCGTCGTGCAATGCGACTATGAAATCGCGATATTCGTCATTTCCATGTTTGCGGTGCTCACAAACACGTTCTGCACCACAAACGTCAGCAGGGACGGCAAAATGCTCGGTATGCTCAAAACCCTCCCGATAGAGGGCAAAACGGTCATTTGGAGCAAGATTTTGTTCTGCCTTGCGGTTTCTGAATTTTCCATACTTGCGTCGAGCGTCGTTTTGCTCGCGGTGGGATATCTCAACTGGTGGCAGACGATAGTCATATTCGTGTTTGCAAGTTTGCTGTCCTTTGCGGAAATCGCTTTTGCGACTCGCAAAGACTTGGCAAAACCCAACCTTCCCGACAGCGAAAGAGAAGAGGTGGAAGAGGGCAACAATACGATATCGGCGGTCATATTCCTCGGCCTTATCGTGAGCATAATTATGGGTGCGGGCGCGGTTGCGCTCTCGCTCATACTGTCGATTGCGGGCACTTCGGAGCAAGCGCTCGCCGCGTCGATTTGCTTCGTTGCGATAATCGTTATTGCGGTGTTCGTCGGCGCATTCGTTTATCTCGTCAAAGGGTTGAACGAACAATTCTATACTTCGGAAAATTAGGAGGGAGCGAATCGTGAAAAATATGAAATTAAGAGTCGTCGCTCTCATACTGGTGATACCGCTCTTGCTGATTTTTACCACGTCGTCCGTCACCAAGACGGTGGATATTCTCGTTGACGTGCCCGTAAAGAGCGTCAAAATCGCAGATATTGCGGAAAAGAGTGTGGATATCGCAACGGGACAAGGCGTGGCAATCTCTGCGTCGGTTGAGCCGTCAAACGCAACCAATTCCACGATAATTTTGTCGGACGAAGCAACGAAAGGCAAGGAAGACAACAAGGCAAGCGTCGTCATCAAGGACGGCGTGGTCTATCCGCTCACGGCAGGCAACGTCACAATAAAAGCGGCCGCGGGCGAGAAATTCGACACCGTGGATTTGTATTTCTTCTCCTCCAAGCCTATGAACGGCGATATGAGTGTGAAAGAAGCCGTCGTAACGCTCAAGGAAGGCGCAAATTTCAGCGCAATGTCCAACTTCGACCTCAAATCCGACGCCGTCGACAAAGTCGAATACTCCGTTGACGACGAATCGGTCGCTTCGATAAACGCGAATTTCGGAACGATAACCGCACTTGCTCCCGGCAAAACGAAAGTGACTGCAAAATACGACGGAATCGAAGTCAAAGAAGACGGCTTGATTGAAAACGAATCTTTTGAACAGTCCTTTGAACTCGAAGTGTCCATCGACAAAGAAAAGAATCCCGACGGCGTAACGCTCGGCGCAAACGAAGAGACACAATTCGTTGACGTCAAAAAGGATCAACTTTTGAGCACTTTCTATTTCTGGTTTGACGATACGCATAAATTCGGCGATTTCGTGCTTGATTTTGACAATGAAATCATCGAAAGCGCAACGCCCACGCTCGTTTCCGATGGCAAAGTCAAAGTGGACGTGGTTTACAAAACGGCCGCGAAGACGAAGGGCGGTTGTATCGTTGCGATAAAGAAGGACGGAAACGTGCTAAAAGAACATAAAATCGCATTTGACGAAAATTTCCACCCGGGAGACGATCCTTCGGAAATTTCGCTTTCGTATATAACCAAAGATTTCGTTATCGTGCAGAGTTCTACTACGAGTTACAGACCGTACGCCACGATCGTTGACGAAAACGGCAAAGAAATCGATTCGAAGAAGTATTACGCCGTGTTCAAATCCGACAACGAAGACTTGCTTTTGACAAAGTATACCGCAGGTTGCACGGTCATAGGCAAGGAAGAAGGTGAAGTCAGAGTGAGCGTAACGCTGCTCAGAAAGTCGGATAACGTTCAGGTGGCGTTCCTCAACACGACGATAAAAGTCATCAAACCGTACAAGAATTTGCATATTCAATCGGAGAAAATGACGGTGCACACCAACCATTCGTCGCTTGATGGCACGGTTGCGATAGGCGAGTATTCTTACTCGGCAAATACGCTCGGAAAATATAACTCCCTCGATGCGGGACTCGTTCCCGTTGACGGAACTTACAGCAACAACACCACGGGGTTCGATTCTGACAAAGTCGTGTGGAGTTCAACCGACGAAAGCATAGCAAAATACGAAAACGGTCGTCTCGTGCTCGGCGAAAACGGAGGAGAAGTCATGCTCACAGTCAAAAACGACGTGACGACTGAGATTGCAGAATACGACAATTGCGTGGCAAGCATCACGATATTCGTCGTCAAGGACGGCGTGAACGTATCGACCGAAAAGCAATTGACGGACACTTGGAAAGACGGCACGAAAGCGGCGGTTTTGACAAAAGATATCCGCATTGCAGAGTTCGTGGACAAGGATATAGACGATACGAGCAAACTCGAAGAAGTCATCAACAAGGCAAAATCATACCTCAAAACCATGCGAACGACGGGCGAAGGCGCGTATTTCGTGAACAACGGTATCGAGGACAAAGCCACCGTGAATTACCTCTTTGAGATAACCACGAGTTTGTACGGCAACGGTTATAGCATCGACGCGGACGCACTCACTCGTCAACTTGACAAGAAGGGCGGCTCGCCGCTGTTCAGAGGCCCGCTCGACCTCGTCAGATACGCAGAAAGCGGCACGCAGAACGCTTCCGTAAAAGCGCAGGACAATATCGTGTTCCTCGTCAAAAACAACGGAATCACCATTTCAAACGTTGAGTTGAAGGGGTGCTCGGACGAGTCTATTCTCGACAAAGAAGGCAAGAGTATCGACCTTACGCTTCTCGACAGAGTGGGAACGGTGCTCGAAGTTGTCGGTGACGATTGCACGATTTCCTATTCGAGAATCAACAACGGTCGCACCGTCGTGAGGATTTACGGCAAGGCGTATCAGAAGAACGCTACGATAACTGCCGACAATGCGGATTTCTACCGCGTCAACGCAACTATTAACAACTCGATTTTGAGTTACGGCAGAGAGTTTATCCTCAAGATAGGCACAAACTTCACGAAGAAGATGCCGTTTGACAGCCACGGACTCAATTACCTTTCTGGTGAATATAACGCTTCGAGAGACGCATATCTCTACGACGAAGCGTCGCCGTTCCTCACAAAAGCGGACGGATCGAAGTATATTCCCGACGCAATCGCAAATGCGACCGACGAATATTTCTACGACAACTACGTTCTCACCGACGTCACCGTTGAGAACAGCGTGTTCAGAAATGCGGGCTTGTTCAGCGTGGGACTCGAAAGCACGTTTGGCGGTCTGTGCTTGCACGGATTCGATTACAACAGCAACTATCTTTTCGGCAAGAAAACCTCGTACACTTCGCCAACGGGCAGAACGGGTATAGGTTGGGCAGGCGTGGCAGGCACTTCGTATCCTGCGGCATTGCGTCTCAAAGGCGACGTTCGTTTCTACGATTGGAAACAACTCTCGTCCGTCAACAGCGACACGCTCATCGAAGGCTCGGAGCAGTTGCTTTCCGCAATAGGTTTGAATATGGATATATCCAAACTTATCGAAACGTTCGCAAAAGGCGCGAATTCCGACATCGTATCCGTCTTTGACGTTGACAAGCAAAAGTACGTCAACGGCGCGATCGCACTCTACGGCGGCGGAAAGAACTATAGTTTCGTTGATATAAGTCAGACCAACGGCAGCGATATCGACGCAAAGAACAAGAAGTTCGAGTCGCTCCATTCTTACTCCGTACCCGTGTCCTGCTTTATGGAAAACGGCAGAACAGTGCTTATAAACTTCACGGCAGGCGTCGAACCGTTCAGATTCTATCTATACAACGCAAATAGCACGCTCGGCGTAGGAAAGCAACAAGCCGACTTGGCGGACGGCTCTGCGTACTCATGGCTTATGAAGTAAGCAAAAAAAATCGAATTTACCAAATCAAAAAACAACGCTTCAAAATCAGAAGCGTTGTTTTTTATTGCGATATTTGCATTTTGATTATAAAATAAGTCGCTCGTTTTTTCAAACGTAAAGTTTTCGAGCGGAATATTTCGAGAAATATTAAAATAACGTTAATTAAAACGGGGCTTTATGCAAATTATTGGTTGATTGTTGTTACTCTTGCTGTTATAATAATAAAGTAGTATTGTTTTTTACAAACAAAATATATGCTATGTGGTGAAATTATGAGTGAAAGTTCTCAAGCAACGGAAAAAGTCGGCGCAAAACAAAAACTCAATGCGTTTGCGCACAAACTTTTCGGTTCAACGCCGGGCGACGGCGAAATGCAACCCAAAGAAGGTTTTAGTTATTCTCTTTGCGGTTTCGGTCAAAACCTCATTTGCACGATCATTGGTTCATACCTCACCGTGTTTATGACGGACGCAATAGGCTTTCCCGTTATCGGAGTCGCGATTTTGATGCTTTGTGCACGTATCTACGACGCACTCAACGACCCGATTATGGGATCAATCGTTGACAGAACGCGTACCAAATGGGGCAAATGTCGCCCGTATATGAAGTGGATGGCGTTCCCGATTGCCGCTATGACGGTGGTATGTTTCTTGCCATGGTATCCCAACAACGACGGCGGATTTGCGGCAATTTCCATTATGTACATAGTTTGGGGTATGGTTTACACGGTTGCGGACGTTCCTTATTGGGGACTTTCAACCGCAATGAGCAACGATACTTATCGCAGAGGCAATTTGCTTACGATCGCTCGTCTGTTCTGCACGCTCGGCGCAGGTATCGTCACCGTCTTTACTCCTATCATCACCCAAGCGTTGACCGCAAGCGACAATGCTGTTGTTACAGCAGTTCAATCTGCTATGAACTATCTCAACAACGGCGACGCAGTCGTTTCAACCAACGAAACGATGATCAACCTTTTCAAGTCCCTTGAGAACGTCGGTTCTGCTTTGGCATCTTTCTCACCGACGAGCGATTTTAGCGGCAATGCCGCAGAAGCACTCAAAGGCGTTTACGATGCGTTTACCGCTGCCGGCATTGACGTCAATCAAAGCGGTGAAGTGCTGTTCAACCTTCGTGAAACTGCAAAACTCGGTATGCAACAAGATTTGAGATGGACGTATTTCGTCATCGCAATCATTTGTTCCGCAGTTGCAGTTCCGCTCTTCTTCCTCGGATTCAAGAACACGACGGAAAGAAACGTATCTGTCGAGAATCCTCCGTCTTTGGGACACAATCTCAAACTTTTGTTCAAAAACAAACCTTTGATGCTCATCGTGCTTTCCGGTATCGGCGGTGCGGCAAGAATGCTCTTCACCTATACAGGCGGTTTGTATTTCGCAAAATATATTATGAACAAAGAGGCTATGTATTCCTTGTTCACGATGGCAATCGTTCCGGGCGGCCTTATCGCTTCCTTACTCGTGCCTTTCTGCACCAAGAAATTTGGTAAGAAAAACACCTACATTTGGTCGCATATAGTCGGCGGCGTGGCAATGCTCATCGCCTTTATCGTCGGTATTGCCACGGATAACGGCAACTACACGAGCACCGCAACTACGGTCGTATTGATCATCGCACTCGTCATTGCAGGCATTCCGTCGGGCTTTGGCAATATCATCACTTACGCAATGATCGGCGACACCGTTGAGTATCTCGAACTCAAGACGGGCGAAAGAGCGGAAGGTATCTGCTTTGCAATGCAAACGCTCATCAACAAAATCGGTATGGCTGTCGGTGCATTCGTCGGTGTTCTTGCTTACTATATGGCTGGCGTCGAAGCAGGCAACGCAAAAGCAGTTTCTGCAGCAGGAAAAGATACAATGTGGTTTATGCTCGTAGGCATTGCGGCAATCAGTTTCTTCCTGACGGTTATCCCGCTCTTCTTCTACAAGTTCAATGAGAAACAACAACAAGAAGCAAAGGCTGAAATCGAGGCAAGAAAAGGCGCAAACGCTGAACTCACTTCCGACGAACTCTCCGACGAAATCGTACGCGAAGCGTCCGAAAACGAAATCGAAGACGGAGCACCTCAAGTGATTTTCCCCAACGAAGACAATCAAGCCGTTGCAATCGAAAAAGAAACGCCTTGCGATGAAAATTGCGATGAGTGTGACAAGAAAGAAGATTGTAAAAAAGACGAAGAGTAACTATTAAGTTAATCCAAAAAAAAGGAACGCAAAACTGCGTTCCTTTTTTCATTATCATTGTCGATTTCAATCCAACCCATACAAAAAACAATTCATTTGTATAATAATCATCATAAAACACATATTTTGCATATATATACGAACTCTAATATCGTTGATTTTGTAAACTTTGTATTGAACATTGTGTAAATTAATGATATAATACGCTTATGGACTTGAAGAATACGGCTTATTTTTTTGCAGCGTTTCGCAAGTTGCTAAAGAGTTACACCGACTATCAACTCAAAGAATTGAAGGGGTATGACCTCACTCCCAACGAAATCGTGGTGCTTTCGAGTATCGGCGTCGTGGGAATGGCAAGCGACATTGCGCAAAACGCGTGCGTATCGAAGGCTCTGGTATCTCGAAGTGTAAAGGAACTTCGGGACAAAGGGCTTATTTGCGCGTCCATTTCCGAAGTGGACAAGCGCGAGCAAAAACTCTCGCTCACTCCCGAAGGGGAAAAGGTTGCGGAATTGATCGCCGAGGCAAATCATAAGTTTTATCGAGTGGCGTTCAAGCATTTCGAGGACAACGAAAAGCGCGTACTTCAGGCACTAATGCAATTGATGCTCAACAATCTCGACGAGGAAGGGGAATGAAATTTGACAGATTGATCGATCACAGGGAGGAGTCGGCAAAGCGGGCGCGCGAGAATATCGTGACTGTTTGCAAGTCGTTTGAAAATCGAAAATCAGGCAGCGAACAAGAAGCGGGCGCAAGCGCATATTTGCAAGAGCAACTCCGAGAATTTTGCGACGTAAAAGAAGATGAATTCGACGTTTATCCCGAAGCGTATTCGGGCGTGTTCTACATTGTGCCGACTTTTGCGATTTTGTCGCTCGTGGCATACTTTTTCACGGCTATGGTGTCAATGCTGCTTGCGCTTATCGGCATAGTCGTTTTGCTCGTTCAGTTCGTGATGAATCAAAGAGCGCTTGACTTGCTCTATCCCAAGAAGAAATCTCGCAACGCGACCGCGCTTTTGCACTGCACGGGCGAGGTCAAAAACAGAGTCTATTTCGTCGCAAACGTCGACGCGACGCGTGAATGGACTCTCAAATACCGCATGGGCGGAACGATGTTTATCGCAACGCTGTTCGTTTTGCTGCTGGGGCTCGTATACACGGTGTGCGCAGATATCGCAAGATGGATAATCGTAGGCGGACTCGGCTCGCAAATCGCAAACGGTGGCACGCTTATCGTCGGCTACGTCGGCTTGGGATTTTTGCCGTTTTATATCGCAACCTATTTTGCAATAAACAAATCGAGAGTAGTGCCGGGCGCAAACGAGAATTTGAGCGGTTCGGCGGTCGCAATCGAAGTTATGCGTAGCATAAAGGAAAGCGAAACACCTCTCGAACACACCGAAGTCGGAGTGATTCTGACGGGTAGCGGAGCGGTCGGTTCACGCGGCGCGCACGCTTGGTGCGAGAAGTACGTCAAAGACGATGTGAAAACGTCTTTCGTTTGCCTTAACACTCTCAAAGAAGTGGATTCGCTCGGCGTAAACACGAGAGAGGGCAACGGACTCGTCAAAAACGATTGCGCACTTGCCGATTTCGTCAAGAACTGTGCGGACGAGGCACAAATTCCTTTCAAAAAGCGTGCTCTTCTGTTCGGACACACCGACAGCGCCGAGTTTTCAAGAAACGGCTTTTCAAGCGTGAGCATAACGGGGTACGCACCCAAAAGCCCCGAGTATCTGCACACGAGATACGACACGCCCGACAACGTGAGCGAGCCGTGCCTTGAAAACGCATATACAGTCTGCGTGAAAATCGTGGAAAAACTCGAAGAGAGCGCCGTTTGCGATTGACTTTTCGACATTCGCTCGGGAAAACGAAAAATCTAATAAACACATATAATTACGCTCGTTTGCTTTCGCAATGCGAGCGTTTTTCCAGAATTGCGTACTTTTCAAATCTCGAAACATATGTTATATTGCTTGTAAGGGCGCATTTTGCGCAAAAACAATCTTAAAGAGGAAATTATGAAAATCGTTTTTATCGGCGCAGGTATGGCATCGCTCGTTGCAAGCGAAAGACTCGCAAGAGCAGGATTCGACGTTGGCGTTTTTGAAAAGGACGCATACGCAAACATTTCGTACGACTGGCACGACGACATCAATCGCGACGCTTTCGATATGTTCAATCTTCCGCTTCCCAAAGAGGGAACGTATTTTCCAAAGCGCAACTGGACGTTCGTTCCGCCCGCAGAGCGCATCGAAGTGAGTTTGCATATCCCCGAAAAAGAACTCGATTGGTCAACCGAAAGGCGCATTCTTGCCCAGCAGTACGTTGACAGAGCAAAGGACGTCGTGGATTTCCACTTCGCGACGCCCGTTGACAGCCTTATCGTCGAAGGCGGCAAGGTGAAGGGAATCGTGGCAAACGGCGAGAAATTCTACGCCGACCTCGTCGTTGACAATTCGGGCGCAATGTCACCGTTCAGAGGTCAACTTCCAAAATCCGCGCACGTCACTGCAAAACCGCAAAACAACGAGATTTTCGTTGCCTATCGTGCATTCCACAAGAAAGCCGACGGAGTCAAAGACCCCGAAAACACCAACAAGGCGTATCTCAAACACCTCGGCGAAGAGGGCATCAGTTGGAGTATCGTCGATCCTGCAGGCACTGTGAACGTGCTTATCGGAAGAGCGGGGCAACTTGACAAGCAAACCTTCGATCGCGCGTATAAGGCTCTCAAAGCCTCAAATCCCATCATCAGCGACGAAATCGTTCGCGGAGGTCGCACCTGCATCATTCCCATCAGATATCCGCTTACGCGCATGATGACTGACGGCTACGCCGCAATCGGCGACGCCGCGTTTATGACTATTCCGATGATCGGGAGCGGCATTGAAAACTCGATGAAAGCCGCGTGCATTTTGGCTGACGTCATCATCAAATCAAATTCCGTCAAAAAAGAGGATTTGTGGAAATACGAGGTTGAGTATTACAAACTTCGCGGCGGCGATCACGTCGGCATCGACATTCTCAAACGCTGGCTTTTGGGCGCAAAACCGCAAGATCTCGATTGGCTCTTTGAAAAGGGCGTCGTTGACGACAGCAACATGGCGGCAGGCGCAACGGGCAAACTCATCGTGCTTTCTCCAAAAGACTTGGTCGTGAAGGTGGCAAGAGGGTGGACGAAACTTCCGTTGCTCCTTGCAATGAACAATATGCTTATGCGCTCCAAAAAAGCGGCAAAAATCGCAAAGCATATTCCCCAAACCTACGACGAAGAGAAGATCGCAAAGTGGGAGAGCAAAATCGAGAAACTCGTATACCACAAATAGCCTGTTATAAACGGATGTGCTGTCAATGCCAATCTGTATAATCGGTTGCCTCTTAAATTGCTCGATTGCCTTTTTGACGTTCACTTGGACAGCGGAAATGGACAGGGCGTTGAATTATAGTATGAAAAAGAAAATTCGTACTAAAAAAATTCCGCTTTGATTTCCGTCGGACAGAAAAAACGAATCGGCTTTCGGCCCTTCGTTGGAAGAGCCGAACGAGGGGACTTATTTGCCTGCCTTTGTAAGTTGTATAATAACGTATGCGATACTGTTTGCGTCCGTTATAGCGCAAATTGTCGTTCATTGTGTTGTCAAAGTCGATAAGGTCGATGCCTATATGATGCTCGGAACGGCCGCGGCAAATATCCTCAATACGTGTGTTGTTCGTTCGATTGTCGAGCATTATGTGCGCAAATATTCTTGGAACAAACCGTATTATATGAACAAAATATCGGCAATCCAAAAGGATAAAGACAAAGACGATAAGCAAAGAAAATAAAAATAGCACCGCAATAAGCGGTGCTATTTTTATTTGTCGAATAATTTATCTATTTATTCCGCGACGGTTGGTTTTCATCTCTTTGCGGAAGGCTTTGAGTTCGGCAAGAAGTTTGTTTGCGATATCGGGGTAGGTCTTTGACAGACTGTAGCCCTCTGCAGGGTCGGTGTCGAGGTTGAAGAGGTAGTTTTTGTACACTTGGTCGATGAAAGCCGAGTTTTCCGTGCGCACCTTGTCGTAGTATTTGAAATCGTACGTTACGCCGTTCAGTTCAACCGCCATTTGCACTGCTTGGCACTTGCCTTTTTTGAGATAGAAGAGTTTGTCGTGCACGCGCGTGGACGTGGGGACGGTGCAGTTCCAAAGCGACGTAAGGTCAACGCCGTCGATGGTTCTGTCGGAGGGCAGATACACGCTTCCGTCCGCATTTTTGATGCCGCAGTAACTCAAAATCGTGTTGAACAAGTCAAAGTTCATACTGCTTGCGTCGATATGCTTCGTGGTTGCCGTGGTTGCCACGCTCGATTTAACCTTGCTTGCAACGTTCTCTTGCGAAGTGCGCTGGGAGTTGTTCTCCCACTGATAGTACTTGTAGGTTTCGCTCTCGATTGCGTCGCCTTGACCGACGCCGCCGTTTGGATAACTCACGAGAATAGGCACTTTCATACCGCCCTCGAAAGTGGTGTTTTTTCTGCCTCTCATATCACCCGTGACGCCCTCTCTGCCGGGGCCGTTGTCGGAGGTGAACACGACGAGAGTGTTGTCATAGAGCGTGCCTGTCCCGCTTGGGTCGGGCGTGTTTTTGAGATAGTTCAAAATGTCGCCGAGATATTTGTCAAACTCCTCGATACATTGCACGTAGGTGTCGTCCGCCGTGTTGCCCTTGCCCTCGCCGCTGTTGTCCGAGAAAATGGGGAAGTGCGGCCACGGAGTCGTGTAGTATGCAAGGAATTTTTCGTTTTGTTTGACGGAGGTATCGATGAAGTTTATCATCTCTGCCGTAAGCAGTCTTGTGCTTTCGGACTGGTCGAGGTTCTCCTTGTGCGTGCGCACTTCTTGGGAGTGGAGATTGCCCTTGGCGTCTACCTCGTCCTTAACCCAGTTGTATGGAGTCATATCGTTGACGTAGTAACTGCCGTAGAAATAGTTGAATCCTTGATTTGTCGGCAGATATTCGCCGTAGTCGCCGAGATTCCACTTGCCGATGCAACCCGTATTGTAGCCTGCTGCTTGCAAAACTTCCGCAAAAGTGATTTCGTCGCCGAGAATGCCGTCAACGTTGTTGAGAAATTGATAGGGATTGAGGAAGTGCGTGGGAGACCACGGATTTGATTGAATATCGCTTGGGAACACGACGTTGTCGAGATATCCGCGCGAGGAATATCTGCCCGTGAGAATTGAAAATCTCGACGGGGAACACACGGGAGATGCGGAATAGAAGTTGTCCATCATGATTCCGCCGTCCGCGATGGAGTCGATATTCGGGGTGTTTATCGTTGCGTTTACGGAGTCGGTCACCGTTCCGCTTGCGCCGTCGATGCGAGACGCGAGATAACTGTAAGCCGAGATATCGCTGTACGCCATATCGTCCATAAGGATGACGAGAACGTTGGGATTATCTTGCGTTTTGTAATTCTTGTTAAATCCCTTGTTCTTTACGCTTGTAAGATAGTCTTCGTGACCTGCTTTAAGGCTTTCGACGGTGGGACGGCAGCGCAAGTTCATAAAGAAAACGTACACGATTGCCGTGCCTATCATCAAAAACGAGCAGACTGCGCAAGTGATTTTCAGAGCGGATTTTTTGGTGATAAATCTATCGGCAACGTACACGAGCGTGGCAAGAAGCACGGGGAAAAGAACTATGACGAAGTTGTACCAAAGATTCTTCCCGAAACTCTCCGCACCCCATATAAGGAAAAACACGAACAGACCGCATATGCACACCATATACGATATCCACATATACAGCCCGACGTTGCTTTTTGCGAGCATACGTGCAAAGATAAACACGCCCGCCACGATTGCCAGAATGTCGGCAATGAGGGGGAGGAAATTGTAGCCCGTGCACCACATAACGAGCATAAACGCAGAGCAAAGCGCAAGATAAACTATGTCGGAAATGCGCTTTGATTTGTCGATATGCACGAATTTTTTGCCGTTGCACTCGGACTCGGTTTGGGGTTCGTCGTTTTGGACTTCAGCGTTGTTCACGTCAAGATTATCCATAATTCCACCTCTGTATTTTGTTTGATAATAAAATATCGTTTGTTTTAGTTGTTTTTGCTCGTCGGCACTACGTTGAGATAACTCTTTCTCCAGGAGTTAGGATTGAACAGAAGCAATATAGGTAAGATTTCGAGTCGTCCGAGCAACATATCGAAGGAAAGCACGAGTTTTGCAAAAATCGTGTAACTTGCAAAGTTGCCCTTAGGACCGACCGCGCCGCTTCCCGGTCCTATGTTGTTGAAGCATGCGATGACGGCAGAGAAGTTGGTTTCAAACGCGTCATACGCTCCGAAATCGTTGTTGCCTATCGAGATGAGCAGCACGGACACGAAAACGATAAACATATAGATGATGAAGAAACTCTTGACGTTGCGCCTCGTCGTTTCGTCAATGGGAGCGCCGTCCATCTTCGGAGTGTAAACTGAGCGAGGCGAAAGCGTCTTTTTGACGTTGATTATCGAGGATTTGGAGAGGATAACCACGCGCGACACCTTGAGTCCGCCCGCCGTCGAGCCTGCACAGCCGCCTATGCACATAACCGAAAGCAGAACTATGCGCGAGAACACGGGCCACTTCGTGTAGTCCGCCGTGCCGAATCCCGACGTACTCATCAGCGACGATACGTTGAACGCGGCGTCTTTGAGTGCGGTGGCAAAGTTGTCGTAGGTTTTTGAAACCATAAGATTTGCAACGATAATCGCAACCGCCGAAACGTAAATGGATACGAACCAGGCAAGTTCCTCGTTGCGTATCGCTTTGAGGAAATGGCCTATCAAAATGAGATAGTAGAGTGTGAAGTTGATTGAGAACAGAAGCATAAACACCGTGAGAGTCACTTCGATTCCGACGGAGTTGTAGTACGCAATGCTCGTCGCTTTTACGCCGAATCCGCCCGTCGACGCCGTTGAGAAAGCGTGGCAGAAACTGTCGAACACGGGCATTTTCAGCGCGCAAAGTATGCCCACCAAAATGAAGGTCATCACGATATAAATTGCGTACAAAATGAGAGAAGTGAAGCGCAATTTGCTCACGATTTTTCCGAATTGCGGGCCGGGAATTTCCGCTTTTGCAAGAGCGGTTGACATTTTGTCGTTTTTGGGAATGAACACAATTACGAACACTAAAACGCCCATACCGCCGATAAACTGCGTCAGCGCGCGCCAGAACAGCAGAGATTTGGGAAGCGCCTCGACGTCTGTGAGTATGCTCGAACCCGTGGTGGTATAGCCCGATATCGTTTCAAAAAGTGCGTCGATATAGTTGGGGATATATCCAGATACGCGGAACGGAATCGCACTCACGAGCGCGACGAAAATCCAAAACAGAGCGCACATTGCAAACCCGCTCGTAGAGCGCATATCGCGCTTGTCCTTGGGAGGTCTGACGATTATGCCGACCACGCCGAGAAGCAGACACACGCCGATTGCGATGCCGAAACCGAGTATGGTCGTATCCTCTTGATAGCCTATTGACATAAAGAGAGGAATGGACATCAGCGCTCCGATTATGATGGCGATTTCGCCCAAAGCGAATGCAAGCAAACGTAAATTCATAAGCCTTAGTTGTCGAGAATATCTCTCAAATCGTCAAGACCTTCTTCGAGCGTGACGATGATAACGCTGTCTCCCAATTTTATGACGTCTTGTCCCGAGGGAGTGATAAGCACGCCTTTGCGGATTATGCCCGCAACGAGCAAGTGCTTTTTGAGATTGAGTTTTTGGAGAGGGACGTCAAACTTTTTGAAGTTTTCATTTGCCTCGAATTCCAAAATTTCGGTTGAATCGTCGATGATATGGAACATACGCTTGACCGTACTGCCTGATTTGTTGCTCAAAAGGCGTACGAAGCGGATGATGTGGTCTGCCGTCGAGTTTTTGGTGGAAACCGCGCTGTAAATGCCGCTCTTTTGCAGCATATCGTAATAGCCGAGTTGGTCTATTTTGGTGATGACTTTCGGCACGTTTTGCGATGCGGCAAACATACTCATAATGATATTCTGCTCGTCGATATTGCCCAGTGCCACGAAAGCGTCCGTCGTCGAAATATTCTCTTCTTGGAGCAATTCTTGGTCTGTGCCGTCGCCGAGAATGACGTTCACTTTTTTGAAAGTCTGCGAGAAAGTTTCGGCGGTTTGCAGATTTTTTTCGATGAGTTTTGAGTGAATACCGAGTTTGTCGAGTTCTTGGCAAAGATAGTACGCCGTCGTCGAGCCGCCCACGATAATAGCGTCTTTTGCCTGCTTGTTCCATCCGAGTTGCTTGAAAAAGAGCGAGATATCTTTTGCCGTGGCGGTGAGGAAGAGCCTGTCTTCTGCCTGAATGACGAAGTCGCCGCCCGGGATAATCGCTTTTCCGTCGCGCTTTGCCGCGCAGATAAGCACTTTTGCCTTGGATTTGCTTCCGAGATTTTTGAGTTCCAATCCTACGAGATCGCTGTCGCCACTCACTCTGAATTCCACGAGTTCGACTTTCCCGTTTGAAAATTCGTTGACTTTGATTGCTGAGGGGAAGCGAAGCATACGGCTGATTTCAAGCGCCGCCTCGTATTGCGGATTGACAAGTAGATTGATGCCGAAGTCGTTTTCGTTGCCGAAAAGTTCGAGATATTCGGGCTTGGAAACTCGCGCGATAGTCTTTTTCGCGCCGAGTCTTTTTGCTATGATACAGCAAAGAATATTCAGTTCGTCGTGGTTGGTCGCGCCGATAAAAAGTTCGGCAAAAGCGACGTTTGCTTCTTTGAGAACGTCTGCGCTTGCGCTGTTGCCGATGACGCCTTTCACGTCAAAATGATTGACGGCTTTTTCCACCTTATCGCCGTTTATGTCAACGACGACGATATTGTGTCCCTCGTCGGTGAGTTCCTGCATAAGGGTAGTGCCGACTGCGCCCAAACCGCTGATGATTATGTCCATTTGATTCCTCTTTTTCGATTCGTCTTTTAGAAGTATATAGATTATAACACTTATAAAGTATAATAACAACCATAAATTCAAAACTCGGTCGTTTCTCATATTTTTCGTGCGCAACGTTCGATTGCGTAATTTGCCTCTTTTCAGGCGTTTAATTTTAACGAAGTTCACGTTATTGCAGGTGTTACATTTGAAATCATAATTTATCGTGTATGAAAAAATCCGACGATTTTTCGTCGGATTTTCATAAATACTATTGTAAGATGCGATTTAATCAGTCTACCGATTGCGTATCTTCTGCGATCTGCTCGGATTCTTTTTCCGCGTCTTCTAGCGCCTTTTCTTCGACGGATTCTTCGTCAGTTTGAGCGCTTTCGTCCGCTTGCTCGTTTTGAGCGTCGAAAGAAACGTTTTGCTCGAGTTCCACGTCAGAGCCTGCGATTTGCTCGAGGTGTTGTTGCTCTTCTTGAAGTTTCGCCTTCTTCTTTTCACGTACGATTTGCAAAATCGCAAAGATTGCGCACAGAGCGATACCCACGAACAAGTATGCCGAGCCTACGCCGAGTTTCGGAGCGGCAAAGCCGAGAATGAGTGAGAATGCAACGATAATCGAGAGCGGAAGCACCGCGAGTTTGATATTTTTCACGACGTACTTTCCGCCGAGCGAGCCGAAGAGGGCGTACACGACGCAAGTGAAAGCGGGCGTAATCCACGGCGTGTTCTGAATTGCCGTTTCGACGTTGCTCACCGCAAGAATAAGCACGAAGATCGCAATGATGACCGTCGTCACAAGCGTGCTCGTTGCAACCGAGAGGGTGGAAACCACTTCGTTCTCTTCCGTGCCGAGTTTCGTGCCGCAAATCTCTTGTGCCTTGACGACGCAAGGAATTTTGAGGTTTGAAAGATTGCCCGTGATAAACGCAAGGTATGCGCTGTTGATGCCGAGCATCGGAGAATAAATGACGGGTTCTGCGATTCCCGAAAGGAAGTTGATGATGAAGGGGATGAGAACGGCGCTCGTGCCCATAACGCTCATATCGGGTTTCACACCGTAGTACAGACAAATCGTCGTCGGCACAGCGAAGAAAATAACAAGCGAGAGTGCCATCCAGATTTTTCCGATAATGTGTGATTTGAGGTTGTAATCCATCGTGACTTTGATTCTTTCTTTTGCCATAATCCACACCTCCTTACAGTATCATCGCAAAGGCGTTCTTTGCCGCCTCTGTCGCTTGCTCCGTCGTATTAGACAAATCGGTGGAAAGCGCCCAGCCGTATTTGTTTGCGCAGAAACTGATTATGCCGACCACAAACATTGCGATAAGCATGGAAAGCGGAGTGGAGAAACTGTCAAGCCATTTCCAATTTGCCTTGTTGATAAGCACGTCGCACACGTACATACAACCCATTGCCACTAGCACGGCGATAAAGTTGTAGTAGCCGTCAACGAAAGTTACGTTCTTTGCGAGCGTTTCGAGGCTCATTGCGAGATAGCCGATGACCATGCCGATAAACGACACTTGGAATACGAGGTCGCCGATATTGACTCCGCCTTTCTTGCCGCCACCCGACGTTTTCGCCATGAGTTTGCCGATTTTCGGCTGATACAGACGGTAGAAGAAGAGCACTTCGACGCCGCCCGAACAGATTGCGATGGTCATAATCATGGCCATCGTGGCAAAGTCTTGTGCGGAGATTCCGTGTGCGATCATTGCGCGCATCGAGCCGTAAAGCCCCTCCGCAACGCCGTTTGCCATCTGCGTTTCGTATTGAAGCGAACCGACGACGGTGAGCCTGATTGCGGGAAACGCAATTCCCAAAGTGCCTATGAGCGTGACCACTCCGAGTGCGATGCCGAGTCCGGGCAGGATAGAGAAAGTGGCCGAAGTCGTGATGACTTTTTTGATTTTTGAGGACTCGATGCCAAGTTGTTTTGCTCTTTTGAAGGCAGAAATCATATAGTAAAGCGACAGCGCGACGATAAACGCCAACACTATGCCGTACATTATGAACACCATCGGGTCGCGCAGGGAGAATTCTCTTGCGCCAAGTGTGGTTGCAAACATAGGCGAACTCCTTTCTTTAATAAAGTTTTAATAATTATGGATTCAGTATAAAACAGAAAACGCAGTTAGGCAATAATTTTTTTTCATATATGTTGCAACCTTTTTCGTTTGGTGCTAAAATCAAGTCATCATCTATGGAAGTAGTAGAAATTGCGCGTTAAGTGCCGTACGAACGTGGGGTGTCGGCGGACGAAGAGCGTTGCTCGCGGTGCAATATTCACTCCGGACTTCACATATTACCGAAAGGTTTTTTGCGAGTGCTTCCAAAGGGGGTGCTTTTTGTTTTACGAAGAGGCATTGAACTATATCAAAAATATCGAAAGGTCGGGATCGGATTACGGCATCGAAAGGATGCGTGAACTTCTCGATCTTCTCGGCGCACCCGACAAGCGTCTCAAATTCGTCCATATCGCAGGCACGAACGGGAAAGGCTCGGTGAGCGCGTATCTCACTTCCGTGCTTAAAGAGGCAGGGTACAATGTCGGCACTTACAATTCCCCCTCCGTTTTTCGCTACAACGAAAGATGGCTTATAAACGGCACGCCGCTTTCTGACGACGACGTGGCAAAGTATCTCTCCATTGTCAGAGAGTGCGTTCAAAACGAGCAGACTTTGCGCGCCGCTTTAGGACTCGATGCGTTCAATCCTACCGCGTTTGAGATAGAAACCGCCGTTGCAATGCTTGCTTTTTTCGACAAGGAATGCGACGTGTGCGTGCTTGAAACGGGACTCGGCGGAAGATGGGACGCAACCAACGCCATCGAGGACAAAGAACTTGCCGTCATCACGCCAATAGGACTTGACCACTGTGCGATTTTGGGCAACACGATAGAACAAATCGCAAGCGAAAAGGCGGCGATAACCAAAGACGTCGTCGTCACCTGCGAGCAACCGCCCGAGGTTATGCACGAGATAGAAAATCCGTTTTCGATGAAAGACGGCAAGAAGGTATACCGCAAAGCGAAAGTCGAAGTTTGCGAACGCGCTGAATTTTTGAGAGGCGATATCGGCGGACAAGCGTTCTTATACGATGGCAAAGAGTACGAAATATCAATGCTCGGCAAGCATCAACTCGTCAACGCGTCGATAGCGATTTGCGCCGTTGAGCAACTGAGAAAAAAGCACTTCGATATAAGCGAAAAAGCGCTTAAAGACGGACTTAAAAACACGGTGTGGAAAGCAAGACTTCAAGTCGTCAAAAACGCAAAAGAGGACTTTAATATATCCGTTGCACAAGATAAAGTGCTTGTTTTTGACGGTTCGCACAATCCGCAAGGCGCAACCACTCTTGCGGAAGCAATCAAAGATTTATTCAAAGACAGGAGAGTACATCTCGTTTTGGGCATACTCAAAGACAAGGACGTAAAGGGCATTTGCGAGATTCTCGCACCGCTTGCAAACAGGATAACCTGCATCACGCCGCCCTCGCCCAGAGCAATGGACAAAGAAGAATTATCGTCGATTGCCAAGCCGCTTTGCAAAGGCGAGTGCTGTACGTCGGACGATATAAAAACGGCAGTGCAAAACGCATTGAACGGCGATTGCGATATCGTGATTCTTTGCGGTTCGCTCACGCTTTTTTCGGGATTGAAAAACGAATAAAACAACTATTAACGCTTATGAAAAACACGGCTATAGATCATGAAGCAATCAAAAAAGCAGTCAACGACATTCTCGTCGCAATCGGAGAAAATCCCGAAAGGGAAGGGCTTTTGCAGACTCCCGACAGAGTCGCCCGTATGCTTGAGGAACTGACCGCAGGATACTGCGACGACGCAAAAACGCATCTTTGCAAAACTTTTGCCGAGAGCGGCAGTGAGGCGGTCATTGAAAGAGATATAGACTTTTCCTCCACTTGCGAGCATCATCTCATGCCGTTTTTCGGCAAGGTGCATATTGCCTACGTTCCCGACGGAAAGGTCGTCGGCTTGTCAAAACTTGCAAGAGTGGTCGAGGTGTACGCAAAGCGATTGCAACTTCAAGAAAGGCTCAATTCGCAGATTGCGGACGCAATTTTCGACGTGCTTCAACCAAAAGGCGTGCTTGTCGTCGTCGAGGCTCATCACACGTGTATGAGCGCGCGCGGAGTAAAAAAGATAAGTGCAAAAACCGTCACTTTCGCAAAGAGAGGAGAAATCGACGATACCGTTGAAAGAATGTTGCTCGAGGGATTGAAATGAGAGAAAAGAGAACCTACGATTTTCACGTCGGCAACCGAGTTTTTGAAAGCGGCACGCACGTTATGGCGATTCTCAATGCCACGCCCGACAGTTTTTATTCGGCAAGCAGACACCAAAACGACGCCGTCGAAACCGCAAAAAAGTTTTTGCAGCAGGGTGCGCAAATCGTCGATATCGGCGGTCAATCCACACGCCCCGGCGCGCAAAGCGTAAGCGCGCTTGAGGAAATGGCAAGAGTATTGCCCGTCGTTGAAAGCATAAAGAAGGAATGCCCCGACGCGCTCGTGAGCGTTGACACTTTCTATCCCGACGTTGCGTGGGCAGCGATAGACGCAGGCGCGGATATGATAAACGACGTAAGTTGTCTTCGCTACAAAGCGCTTGCAAAGGTAGTGGCACAAAACGACGTTGCAATCTGTGTCATGCACGACAGGCGTAAATCGCAAATTTCCGACCTGTTTTTCGACAAGGAAACGGGGCTTATGAGAGCGGTCGATACGCTCTTGTCGCAAGGGCTTGACAAGCGCAGAATCATGCTCGACGGCGGCATCGGGTTCAACAAAACGAGCGACGAGGATTGGCAACTTTTGAGAGGGTACGACAGACTCATCGATATGTTTGAAGAGTATCCGTTTTTGCTTGGCACGTCGAGAAAATCTATGTTCGGCGGCACTCCGGAAACGAGACTTTCCGCAACTCTCGACTCGACGATGCTTGCCGTAAAACAAGGCGTTTTATTCGTCCGCGTCCACGATATTAAAGAGAACGTTGCGGTTATAAATCTAACAAAATAATCTTATTCCTATGAACAAAATCATCATCAAAAACCTACAAATCAAAGCCACCCACGGTTGCAATCCGGATGAGAAAATCAACCCCCAAAGGTTCTTGTTTTCCGCAGAGATTTTTTACGATTTTTCTCAAGCGGCGAAATCCGACGATTTGACCAAAACGATAAGTTACAGTGACGTAAAAAAGACTTTAACTACGTTTTGCGTCAACAACTGCTTTGATTTGATAGAAACTTTGGCAACGCGCGCTTGCGATGAAATTCTGAAAAAATATCCCGCCCGAAAGGTGATTCTTTCCGTCAAAAAGCCCGACGCGCCGATGAGCGGAACGTTTGACTACGTTGCCGTCGAAGTCGAAAAAGAATGGCACGAAGTCTATCTTGCGCTCGGCTCGAATATGGGAGATAAAAACGCCTATCTCGATTTTGCGATTCAACGACTTGCAAGCGACGACAACATCAAGGAAGTCAAGGAAAGCGCAAGACGTATCACCAAGCCTTACGGCGGAGTTGCCACCGAAGAATTTGTCAACAGCGCCGTGCGTATAAAAACGCTTTATACCCCCAAAGAACTTCTTTCCGTTATCTCTCAAATCGAGCGTGACGGCGCGCGTGTCCGCACCGAGCATTGGGGCAATCGCACCCTCGATATAGACGTGATTTTTTACGACGATTGCGTGATTGAAGACAGCGACTTGTGCGTACCTCATATCGATATGCAAAATCGGGATTTCGTCCTCGATCCGCTTGCCGAACTTTGCCCGTACAAACTTCATCCCGTGCTCCGCAAGCGTGTTTGCGAACTTAAATCCGATCTCGAAAACCGAAAATAATTTTTCCGTTAAACGCCGTTTTGCAACCGTACAAAACGGCGCTTTCATATCATCGAGCAAATTTTCGGCGATTGCTTTTATTGCGTAGAAAAACGTGTCGAAAATATAATATTGCAACTTTGCATATTGTATGATAAACTACACTCAACAGAGTTGCCACATTGCAACTTTCGGAAGAATTATGAGAATAATCATCAAGCAAAAGTATTTCACCGTCGGCGCAAAGTTTGAAATTCAAGACAAAGATCGCCAAACCGTGTTCTTTGCCGAGAGACAGTGGGACAGAATTCTGGCCAACGTCGTTTTGTTTTCGCCCGATGGCGCTCCCGTTGCCCGTATGCAGGCCGCACTCAAAAAGTTATTTACGTCATGGTTTTCCATCACCGATTCGCGCGGCAACGAAGTTTGCTCCATCCACGAGAAACTTCCGTTTTTCTGCTTCCACCGTGCCGAAACCGCCAACGGCGCGCTTCATATCAAAATCAAAGCAGGACCTTTCCATATGAAAGCGCACGTTGTCACCGACTCCGGCAAAACTCTTGCCGTCAAGGCTCGCAAAAAACTTCTTTCCATCCGTGACACCTACGTCATCGACATAGACGAAACCGTCATAAATCCTGCTTACGGAGTGTTGGTGGGGTTGTGGTATGACCTTGTTTGCCACCCCTCCCGCTAAAACTGCGCCAAACAGCGCTTAACTGCGTCAGAGGCATCCGCCTGTCAACTCATGTACTACTTGTGCATTAGGGTTGTCATTCGGGTGCCTCTTCCTTGTTCATTTACGCTCAGTAAATTAGGATCGCCGTTCAGGCGGCTCTTTTTTGTTCTTTATCGATTTATTGCGTTTTAGTTATATTAACTTGGCGCTGTTTTAGTCCGACACTCATATAATTGCTTATAAAGTATCACTACTCGATAACAATATTTTCATTCATAACCATTTAAAATAATGCTTTTAATAATCCTACTTATAATTCTACGTTATTTACTCGTTTTTTCTATCTTGAAAACGCTTTTTTCATATGGTATAATACTTTAGCGTCACAATCGTTTCTTTTTGGCAATTTTGCCGAGTATAATGATGTGACCAAACAATTTCGCATTACGATTATGCCTTGAAACCTTCCGTTTCGGGCAAGAGAGGGGAAAATGATAAAAGTCTATATTGATAACAACGAAAAGCAAGTGAAAGAAGGCACGAGAAACAACGAAAAGCAAGTGAAAGAAGGCACGAGAGTGCTCGATTTGCTTCCAAAAGAAGACAAGTGCAAATACGTCGTTTGCAAAATCGGCTCTCAAATCAAAGAACTCAATCGCAAACTTTCAGCCCGTGACGATTCAAAGTCCATTGAATTTTTGGGCATTGAAAATTCCGAGGCGGTGAAGGCGTACGAAACCACGTTGAGATATATCGTCGCAATGGCGTTTCACAATCTTTATCCGCAGGTACGCATACGTTTCGGCTACAATGCGTCGCGTTCGATTTTGTGCCAGATTCTCACCAAGGGCTTCAACGTATCCAAGGCAACCGACGAGATTCGCGCGGAAGTTGACAGAATCATCGGCGAGAATATGCCAATCGAGCGCATCACTGTTTCCACGGCGGAAGCGAGAAAGATTTACGAGCAGATGGGAAGAGGGGACAAACTCGATATGCTTGCCTATCGTCCCGAGAGCGAAGTGAACATTTACAAGTGCGGCGATTATTACGACTATTTGCACGCATATATGACGCCGTCCACGGGTTGCATATTCAGTTACAACCTTATGCCGTACAGCCCAGGCATCATAATTCAGTATCCGCGCTCCGAACTCAATGCGGAGATTCCCGAATTCGTTGAAGAAAGCACCTACGGTCGTACGTTGCAAAGGGCGACGACTTGGGCAAGCAAGACGGGCACGCAGACGGTCGTGGATATCAACAAAAAAGTGGAGAGCGGCAACGTGCTCGACTTCGTGCAAATGTGCGAGGCTCGTCAAAACGGAATGCTCGCAAAACTCGGCGACAGAATAGAAAACGATATCGAAAATATCCGTCTTATCTGCATTGCAGGTCCGAGTTCGAGCGGAAAGACCACGTTCTGCAACAGGGTTCGCATCGAACTCGTATCGCGCGGCATAAATCCCGTTATGATTTCTATGGACGACTATTATCTCGAGCGCGAAAAAATCTGCAAGATGCAAGGCAAATCCGCAAACGAGGTTGACCTCGAACACGTCGATTGCCTCGATATCGAGCAATTCAACAAGGATCTTTTCGACCTCATCAACGGCGAAGAAGTCACGCTTCCGTGCTTCAATTTCGCAAAAGGCGTAAAGGAGAGAGGTCGCACAATCAGAGTTGACGAGCATAGTCCCATTATGATCGAGGGCATACACGCGCTCAACGAAAAACTTACTGCGTCCATTCCGAAGCACCAAAAATTCAAGATTTATATTGCGCCGCAACTTGCCGTCAACGTTGACGATCATTCTCCGCTCAGCACGACCGACTTGCGCCTCATACGCAGAATCGTCAGAGATATGCAGTTCAGAAATTACCCTGCAAAGAACACCATCGATATGTGGCAAAGCGTGCGCAGCGGCGAATTTAAGTGGATATATCCGTGGCAAGAAGGCGTTGATTTCGTGTTCAATTCCGCGCTTGCTTACGAACTTTGCGTGCTGAAAAAACTTGCTTTGCCTGCACTCAAAGAGATAAAAGACACTGATCCGCAATTTATCGTGGCAAACAGACTCATCAAATATCTCAAGTATTTCAAGACGATTGACGACGAGAGTCTGATTCCTTGCAACTCGCTGTTGAGAGAGTTCGTGGGCGGAAGTTGTTTCAACGTATAAGGCACTTTATACCACGCAAACGACACGATAAACGTTGCGTTTTGTCACTCATTTAGCAAAACGCAATATGTCTACAAAAGCAGATAACAGAGAGAATTATGTCAAAAATAGCGGTTATAGGTATGGGACAAGGCGGTATGGTTGCCGCCGTTCGTCTTGCAAAGCAAGGACACGAAGTCACGATTTTTGAGAAGAACAAACGCGGCGAAGTGAGTTACGACTGGCGCGACGACATTCGCGCAGACGTCTTTGAAGCGGCAGGACTTCCGATGCCTCCTAGTGACGTGTATTGCCAAAAGAGCAAGTGGCTTTTCGTGTCGCCAAACGAGGAGTATTCTTTGCCCGTACCGCCGTGTCCGCCTATGGAGGAAATCTCCGTTTATCGCACGAAACTTTCCGAGTATTTCGCAACGCTAGCGCAAGAGGCAGGGTGCAAACTCGTGTTTGAAACCGAGGTCAAATCGCTTGCCGTTCAAAACGACGCAATCGTCGGAGTATGCGCCGAGGGCAAGGAGTAATTGTTCGACCTCGTCATAGACGCAAGCGGAATGCGCTCCCCGTTCAGAGCGCAAGTTCCCAACAAATTCGAGATTCAGGCGCAACCGAGCAGAAGTGACGTTATGTTCGGCTATCGCGCGTTTTTCAAGAGAGTGGAAGGCACGACTCCTCGCGATCCCCAAATAAATTCCACGCTCTATCTCAAGCATCTCGGAAGCGTCGGTATAAGTTGGTGCAATCTCAACGAGGACAATCTCGTAGACGTGCTCATCGGCAGAGTCGGTGAACTTTCCGACAAAGAAATCGAGTATACCGTTGAGGCGCTCCGTGCAAGCAATCCTATTCTCGGCACTGAACTCGTCAGCGAAAAGAGGGTGGAAATCTGCTTGCGTATGTCGATTGCAAGAGCGGTGGCAGACGGCTACGTCGCAATCGGCGACAGCGCGTTTATGACCATGCCTTTGATGGGTAGCGGCATCGAATCGTCTATGAAAGCAGGCAGAATGTTTGCCGACTTCATTGAAGAAAACGAAGTGCAAGAATTTACCGCAAAGAATATGTGGGGATTCTATCACAAGTATATGACCACGCTCGGCACGGATTTTGCCTTCGTTGACGTACTCAAACGTTGGGCACTTTCGCTCGATCCCAAAACCATAGACTGGGTGTTTGGCGGAGGTCTTATCGAAAAGAGCGATTTGGCACTCGTCACCACCGATACGAGCGGCGAAAAGCCGAAGTTGAGCGCAAAGTCCATCGTCAAAAAAGTTTTCTTGCTTTTGGGACATTTCGGACTCGTGTGCAAAGCGGTCGGTTGCCTTACGAGGAGTTTGAAAGCAAAGAATATCGCAAAGAAAATACCTGCCGTTTACGACGAAAAGAAACTCGCCAAATGGACGAAGAAATACAACAGAATCATTTGCAAAAACTGATTTTGAATTGATAATCGCCAAAGTCGAATTATATGTACAAGATTGCTCGCGTCGGATTGCATCACTTTGAAGAGCCGTGTTTATCGGGAGAAAGAGGTAGCGGAACTATCTTTTTTTCGGGTTGCAATCTCAGATGCCTGTTTTGTCAAAACTATGAGATTTCGCACGAGGGGAAAGGACTCGAAGTCAGCGAAAACGAACTCGTGTCGCTTATGCTTTATCTTCAGGATATAGGCGCGCACAACGTCAATCTCGTCACACCGTCAAATTACACAAATTTGCTCAAAGATACGCTTAAAGTTGCAAAATCACAACTTAAAATCCCGATTGTGTGGAACAGTAGCGGTTACGAAACCGTACAAAATCTCAAAAAATTAGAAGGTTTGGTTGACGTATATTTGCCCGATTTCAAGTATAGCGACAACGACTTGGCGTGGGAATATTCGCACGCAAAGGGGTATAGACAAGTCGCTTTCGAAGCGATAAAAGAGATGCGCAGACAACAGCCTCACGACGTTTTCGACGAAGAGGGTATGATGCAAAAAGGCGTTATCGTAAGACACCTCGTTTTGCCCGAAGCGATTGAAAATACGAAGGGAGTTTTGCAAGATATTGTCCGCATCGACAAGGATACGTTCGTTTCGCTTATGGGGCAGTATTTCCCCACACCGAACGTAACAAGTCACCCCGTTTTGTCACGCCGCATAACAGAAGATGAGTACGACCAAGCGACGCAAGCGTTTTTCGATTGCGGATTGCACAACGGCTTTTCTCAAGACCTCGACAGCGCAACGGAAGAGTACGTTCCCGATTTCGATTTGAACGCTTTGCAGACGTTATTGAATCGCACGAAGTGAAAACGGCTTACAAGGTAAAGCGCGAGCGCTTGCGCGTATCATTGTAATTATTATCAAAGGATAAATTATGACCACTTATCAAATTATTATCACTTGCGTATTTGCGGCTATGTCGTTGCTCGGCTTCGCGATTATGGGCATCGACAAAGCGAAAGCGCAAAACGGAAAATGGCGCGTCAAAGAAGCCACGTTGTTTGCGGTTGCGATTTTGTGCGGCGCTGTCGGGACGACGATAGGAATGTACGTATTTCGTCACAAAACCAAGCACCGGTATTTTGCGGTGTTCTTTCCGATTCTTGCGCTCGTAGATATCGCGCTTTACGCCGTGGGTATGTATTTCCTTTGATAAAAATAACGCTATCGCAATACAATATCTTGCGTTTTGACCGTTAAATTCACGCTCGACAACACAATTCGTATTTTTGCAAAAAATTTGTCGAAATCGGTTGCGCGATTTTTTCGTTTGTGCTAACATACTGTCAAATGTGAATCGGAGGGCAGTATGGTCAGTCGTCTTGTCAAACTCAAGAAAACGCTTTTTCTCGCAGCGGGTGTCGTTGCAAAAGTTGTTTTCTCTTCCTTTGACGAGTGCCTCATTCCCACCGATTCGATAATTGCCTAACGTAGATGTCCCAAGCGGGCATCTTTTTTTTGCCCTCGAGGGTGTTAGGCTGTGAGAAGAGAACGATAAAAATATATAGGAGAAAGACCAATGTCAAAAAACCAACTCGTTTACGACGTCAATGACAAGCCTGCATTCGGCAAAAACCTAGTGTTTGCATTCCAACAAGTGCTTGCAATCATGGCTGCAACCATTGCAGTTCCGACCATTATCGGGATTCCCACACAGATTCCTGCCGCAATACTCGGCGCAGGACTCGGCACGATAGTGTATCTTCTTTTCACAAAATTCAAGAGCCCGGTCATCATTTCGAGTTCGTTCGCATTTTTGAGTTCGCTCTCGACGGCGCTTTGTTTCGGATATTGCGGAATCATTCTCGGCGGTATCCTTGCAGGACTCGTATACGTCGTTCTGGCGCTGATAATCAAGTTTGCGGGCAGCAAATGGGTTTCAAAACTCATGCCTCCCGTCATCATCGGACCAACCGTCGCGCTCATCGGCCTTTCCTTGGCAGGCAGCGCAATGGGCGACATTGTTAAGGCAAGCGGCGCAACCGTCAACGCAAGTTACAACCTCGTTGCGCTCTTGTGCGGACTTGTCACGCTCATCACGATTTGCATCTGCTCCACTCAAAAGAAATTCAAAATGGGACGTCTTATCCCGTTCATTCTCGGCATTGCGGCAGGATACGCCGTAGCGGCGTTCTTCTCGATTTTCGGATATGCGTGCCACGTCGAATATCTCAAGATAGTCAACTGGCAACCCCTCGTGGACAACTTTGCGGCACTCGGCGATTCAACCGCAAGCGTCGGCGCAAAATTCCAATCCTTCCTCAACTATCCCGACTTCGCTCTCATTGAAGCCATCAAAGAACTCGTCACGGGCAACGTCAGCGAAGCAGTCAAGACCGCAACCAAAGGCGTTGCAACCACGATCACGTGGGCAGGCGTCGGTGAAGTCGTGCTCGCATTCGTACCCGTCGCGCTTGTCGTTTTTGCAGAACATATCGCAGACCACAAGAACCTCGGCTCTATCATCGGCCGCGACCTCGTCGAAGGCGAACCCGGTCTTTGCAGAACTCTCCTCGGTGACGGCGTAGGCTCTATGGTCGGCACGGTGTTCGGCATTTGCCCCAACACCACTTACGGTGAATCCGTCGGTTGCGTGGCAATCACCAAAAACGCGTCCGTATCCACGATTTTCCTTGCGGCTTGCATGTGCATCGTGCTCTCGTTCATAAGTCCTCTTATGGCGTTGCTCCGCACGATTCCCGCTTGCGTAATGGGCGGCGTATGCCTCACTCTTTACGGTTTCATCGCAGTCAGCGGTCTCAAAATGTTCAAAGACATCAACCTCGGCGACAACAAAAATCTCTTCACGGTATCCACGATTCTCATCGCAGGTATCGGCGGACTCTCTATTAAGATTCCGTACAAGATTCTCACGAGCGACGTTATCGGTCAAACCATCAAAGACGGCGCAATCGTGGACGTAATTCTCACCCCTGCGGGAACGGTGGATAAGACCATCACCATCACTTCCATCGCAACCGCGCTCGTGCTCGGTATCATCATACACGCGATTATCGACGCAATCGAAAAGAAACAGGGCGGCGACGGCAACGAAGAAGAAGCCACGCATGAACCTCAAAGCCTTATCACAGGCGCAGTCGCACCCAACGCAACGTTTGAGGTCGGCGTAGACGTCGTCAAAGCGACAGAGGAAAAAGAAAGAGAAGAAGAGGTCGTCGAAGAACTCCGTGAAGAAGAAAAAGAAATCGAAAACGCTCAATCTTCCGATCGCGACGATAAATAAGTATAAAAACACAACGATATACCAATAAGAATTTGGAGGCAAAACAATGAAAGAATACGACAACGTGCACATTCTCGACCACCCGCTCATCAGACACAAAGTGGCAATCATCAGAGATAAGAACACCACGACCAAGCAATTCAGAGAGGTCATCGGCGAAATCGCAACTCTTATGGCGTTCGAGGCGTTCAAGGACGTGCCCACTCAAACCATAACCGTAGAAACTCCGCTCGAAACGGTTGAACAGACCGTCGTCAAAGAAAACTCAATCGCAATCGTGCCCATTCTCCGTGCAGGACTCGGCATGGTTGACGGCGTCCTCACGCTTTTCCCCGCCGCAAAGGTCGGACATATCGGTATGTACCGCAACGAAGAAACTCTCGAACCTCAAGAGTATTATTGCAAGTTGCCCCAAGGCATCGAGGAGAAAGTCGTTATGCTCGTCGATCCTATGCTCGCAACGGGCGGTAGTGCCTGCGATGCAATCGCACTTCTCAAAAAGCGCGGTTGCAAACATATCAAATTCCTCGCAATCATCGGCGCGCCCGAAGGCGTTGAAAAAGTCCACTCCGAACATCCCGACGTAGAAGTTTACGTCTCGACTCTCGATCGTCAACTCAACGAGAACGGGTATATTTTGCCGGGGTTGGGGGATGCGGGAGATCGCATCTTCGGCACAAAATAAGACTGCGCTAAATCGCGCCTAACTTCGTCAGAGGCATCCGTCTGCCAACTCATGTACGCTATGTACATTAGGGTTGTCATTCGGATGCCTCTTTCTCGTTATCCATCGATTTATCGCAGTCTTATAGCATGAAAAGCAGCGAATAACTTCGTCAACGCCCGTCCGCTCCAAAATCACGTACTTCTTGTACGTTGGGTTTTGTTTCGGACGGGCGTTTCCTTTGAGCGAAGATATAATCAAACGTTTGCATTTGCTCTTAAAACAAGGCCGATTGTGTCTTCTTTTTCTTCGTTCTTTACAAAATGCGCTCCAAATGGTATAATTGATTATAATAATACTTATATAAGGTTACAAATGAGCAAAGAAAAACAAAAGTTGGGATTGGTTCTCGAAGGCGGCGGCGTAAAGGGTGCGTATCAAATCGGCGCGCTTATGGCTATAAGAGAACTTATGGTGGAGTTTGACGGCGTTGTAGGCACGTCCATAGGTGCGATCAACGGCGCAATTTATCTCGAGGGAGGATACCCGAAACTTTTCGACGTATGGAACGAGATAAAAACCAACACGGTTTTTGATTTGAGCGACGAGGAACTCGATGCCGTCAAAGACATGGAATTGAGATCTGCGATTTTGAAACTCGTGCTTGAAAAGCGCCTAAAGACTTTCAAGATGCTCGAAACCTCTTATGAAAAATCGCAAAAGTTTTTTGAAACCATCGTCAACGAGTCGGATATACGCGCCTCGGGCAAGGATTACGGCTTGGTTGCCTTCAACATAAGCGATATGCAACCGTTTGAAAAGATGATGAGCGAAATCGATGAGGGCAAACTCGTTGATTATATCATAGCGTCGGCAACGTTCCCGATTTTTCCGCCCAAAGTTATTGACGGCAAAAAGTATATTGACGGCGGCGTGTACGACAATATGCCCGTAAATCTTCTCGTGCGCCACGGCTACGGCAAGATGCTCGTCATTCGCACCAACGTTGAGAACAAACAGCCAAAGCGCAAAGTCGAGGGCGATCCCGATCTGTTTTATATCGTACCCAAAGAGGATCTCGGTCCTGCGATGGCGTTCTCCAAGACGAGAATACACGCATATATGCAGATGGGCTACGACGATGCGAAGGAACTTATGGACAACGGACTTCGCGAGTTTTTGCTCGGCTGAATAGGGCAAAGATAAATATAGGTGAAACGTATGGCACAAAACAAGATATTGCTTTTGGACTCAAACTCTCTTATGCATCGCGCATATCACGCGCTCCCAAATCTCAAGTCCACCAAGGGGCTTTACACGGGCGCGATATACGGATTTTTGAGCATACTTTTGAAGATAATAAAGGAGCAGAATCCCACGCATATAGCGGCGGCGTTCGACCTGCACGGTCCAACCTTCCGTAACGAAATGTACAAGGAGTACAAGGCGACAAGAAAGCCGATGGACGAGGAGTTGCGCCAGCAAGTCGAGCCGCTCAAAGAACTTATCACGGCAATGGGCATCAAAATCGTGAGTATGCAAGGCTACGAAGGCGACGACATACTCGGCACGCTCTCCAAGCGTTTTGACGACGATTGCGTTATAGTCACGGGCGACCGCGACAGTTTCCAACTCGTCAGTCCCACGACCAAAGTGTTTTGGACGAAAAAGGGCGTAAGCGACATAGAAGTGTACGACGTAGACCGTTTGTTGCAAGACGGATTCACCGTGCAGCAATTCATAGATTACAAAGCGTTGAGAGGGGATACCTCTGACAACGTCCCCGGCATACCGGGCGTTGGCGAAAAGACCGCAAAGCAACTTTTGGAGCAATTCGGCTCGCTCGAAAACATTTTGGCAAACGCAGACAAAATTCCCGGCAAACTCGGACAAAACGTCGCAAACAACAAGGAACTCGCGCTTTTGAGCAAGGAACTCGTAACGATAAATTGCAACGTTCCCGTCGAATGTACGCTTGACGATATTGCGTTCACGCCCGTTTATTCGAGTGCCGTGAAGCAAAAACTTGCCGAGTTTGAAATCACGTCGCTTGCAAACAGAATGACGTTCGACGATACCAAAGAGGACGCTATTCCCGTAGCGAAACACGTTGAAAAGAACGTCGTATCGCTCACGAGCGAGGACGAAATCGTCGATGCGGTGAAGGGTGACAGAATCGCAATCGTCATAGGCAAAAACTTGTCGTTTGCGGTTGATGAAAAGACGGAATACACCGTAAGTTGCGTTGAGGATTTGTTCAGCGAAGGCATAGGTTTCGACCAAGCGCTCGAAACGCTCAAACGCCTTGCAAAAGACAGAGAACTCGTATGTTACGACTATAAGAATATGAGCAAAGAATACGGCTTTTCGCAAGAAAAATTCTTTGACGTTATGATAGCGGCGCACCTTGCAAGAGGCAGTGCTCCAATAAAAAACATAGAGCAGGTTTTGGGTGCCGACGGCTATGAAATCGGCGCGGTAGAGTTGCTTGCGGAAAGCGAGAATTTGCGCACTCAACTTGCACAACAAGGACTTAACGAGTTGTTTTTCGACGTTGAACAGCCGCTTTGCGTCGTTTTGCGCAATATGGAAGAGCGTGGCGTCAGAGTATCTACGGACGTTTTGAAAGCACTTGAGGCAAAGTACGGCGCAATCATTCAAAGGCTCACGGATGAGATATTCGCAATCACGGGCGAGCCTTTCAACATAGCATCTCCCAAGCAACTCGGAGAAGTGCTTTTCGACAAACTCGGATTGCCGCACGGCAAGAAAACCAAGACGGGTTATTCCGTCAGCGAGGACGTGCTTTCAAACCTTGCAGACAAGCACCCGATAGTCAATCTCGTGCTCGAATATCGCCACTACGCAAAACTTCAATCCACCTACGTCGTGGGTCTTCAACCGCTCGTCAACAGGGGCAGAATTCACACCGAATTTAACCAATGCATAACGCAGACGGGCAGACTTTCGTCAACCAATCCCAATCTTCAGAATATCCCTGCAAGAAGCGACGAGGCAAAGGACATAAAGAGTGCGTTTATCGCAAGCGACGGTTGCGTACTCGTGAGCGCGGACTATTCTCAAATCGAACTTCGCTTGCTTGCTCATATGAGCGGCGACGAGCAACTCATCGAGGCGTTCAATCACGACAACGATATCCACGCAATCACCGCTTCGCAAATCCTCGGCATCCCTGTGAGCGAGGTTTCGCCTGCGCAAAGGCGTGACGCAAAAGCCGTCAACTTCGGCATAATTTACGGCATCAGCGGCTTCGGACTTGCCGAAAACCTGTCCATACCGCAATACAAGGCGAGGGAGTTCATTCAAAACTATTTCGTTATGCACCCAAAGGTGCGCGAGTTTATGGACGGATGCATCGCCGATGCGCGCGAGAGAGGATATTCTCTGACGATGACGGGCAGACGTCGCAATCTTTCCGACATCAACGCTTCCAACTATATGGTGCGCTCTGCGGCAGAGCGTATGGCGATGAACACGCCCTTGCAAGGCTCTGCGGCGGACATAATCAAAATCGCAATGATAAACGTCGAAAATCGCCTCAAAGGTATGAAATCCAAGATGATTCTTCAAATCCACGACGAACTTATCATCGACGCGGCAAAGGACGAGGAAGAAGAAGTCAAAAAGATTCTCTCTTACGAAATGGAAAACGCCGTTCGCCTATCCGTACCGCTCGTAGCGGAGGCAAAAGTGGCGGAAAACTGGGGTGAACTCAAATGAGAATCGCGATAATCGGCGGAATAGGCTCGGGCAAAAGCGAGGTCATGAAGATAGCAAAGGAAAGGGGTTTTTTCTGCCTTAGCGCAGACGAAATCAATTCCGAACTTCTCAAAACGCCGACTTATATCCAAAAAATCGCGGCGGCATTCCCGAACGCAGTCAAAGACGGCGAGGTGGACAGAAAAGCGCTTGCCGCCATAGTTTTCGGCGACGAGAGCGCGCGAGCGAAACTCAATTCAATAGCGCATCCAGAAATTATGCGCAGAATCGCAGAGTGCAACGAGAGTCCGCTTGCGGTTGAACTGCCTTTATTCGTAGAGGGCGGCGACGAGGCGTTTGACGAAATCGTGTACGTCAAAGCCCCGATTCTCAAGAGAATCGCGCGTTTGAGAAAGGGCAGGGGAATGAGCGCAAAGCAAGCGATAGCGCGCATAAAATCTCAAGTCCCGTCATCCGTATTGCGCGCAAAATCCACAATCGTGATAAACAATTCCAAATCGCTTGCGTTGCTATCCAAAAACACAAACAAAGCGTTTGACGCCATATTTAACACATACAAACAAACCAACAAACGATAATTCTCAAAAAAAAACACTTTATAAGACAAAAACTCTATGCTACAATAAAAAAGTAAATAAGTTAATCAAATCCGCTTGCGGATAAGGAAGGAGAAAATTATGATAAACGGCAAAACCATCGTCATCACCGGCTCAAACAGCGGTATAGGTCTTGAAACGCTCAAACTGCTTGCAAACGGCAGCAACAAGATTTTGGCGGTTGACTTGCGCACGGACAGAATCGAGGCGCTCAATTTGAAAAACGTATTCCCGATGGTGTGCGACGTGTCCACCAAAGAGAACGTCGATTCCATTTTTGCGGCCGCAACCGAAAAACTCGGCTCGATTGACATCTTCTTTGCAAACGCAGGTTTTCCGTACTACGAAACGATGGACTACGTCAACTGGGAGCGCATCGAGGACATCTTCAAAGTCAACGTGTATTCCCCCATCTACACCTATCAAAAATACGTCGAATATCTCGGCGGCAAGCAAGGTCAAATGGCAATCACGGTTTCTGCAATCGGAAAACTCGCAATGCCCGGCTACACGCTCTACAGCGCGAGCAAATTTGCAATGCAAGGCTTCCAACAAGGTCTTCGCTACGAACTTCCTAGCAACGTATCTCTCACTTGCCTCTATCCGATAGCAACCGACACGGGCTTCTTCAAGAAGGCAGTCGAAGGTCAAGAGGGCAAAGTCATTCGCGAGCGTCCGTTCCCCGTCCAAAAACCGCAACACGTGGCAAAGTGCATGGTCAGAGGCTTGGAGCATAAGCGCAAATTCGTCAATCCGTCCAAACTCTTCACGTTTGCACAATTTCTGTTTGCGATCTGCCCGCCGATCAAGTGGGTGTATTTGAAACTCGAAAAGAACAAACTCGACCGTTTTGAAGCCCAAAAAGCAAACAAATAATCGTTTTGAGGCTCAAAAAGCCACAAAATAGCGATTAATTGCGTCAACGCCCGTCCGCTCCAAAATCACGTACTACTTGTACGTTGGGTTTTGTTCCAGTCGGGTGTTTCCTTGTTCTTCATCTATTTTGCACCTTTTTACAAAATCCGCAAAATAACGCAATAAAACTCAAAAACAAAAGTCCCGACTTTGATATGGAGTCGGGACTTGCCGTTTTTTCAATGCGGATTTTTGACGGCGGAGCGTTTGGGGCGACGGCGGATAAATTCCCATGATTTTGATGACAAATATGTTGCGATTCCGATTGACTTTGCACTTTGCCGTGATACAATATATTTTCAAACGGATAAAGGGAATTTGACGAGAAATATTTTCATACAACCGGACAAAACATGAAGCCACTTCATTTACATCACCAAGCCGTCGCCAAAGACATGGACATGACAAGCGGACCGCTGCTCAAAAAACTCATTGCAGTGTCGCTTCCGTTGGCGTTTTCGGGCATATTGCAGTTGCTGTTCAATGCGGCGGATTTGATTGTCATCGGTCAGTTTTCCGAGACGAGCACGCAGTCGCTCGCGGCGGTATCTTCCAACGTTGCGCTCATCAACCTCATCATCAACGTCGTCATCGGCTTGTCCATAGGCACCAACGTCGTGATGAGCCAAGCGATAGGCTCTCGTGACGAAAATCGCGCTCACAACACCGTGCACACTTCCATTTTGCTTGCGCTCATTGCGGGAACGGTCGTGGGGCTTATCGGCGTATTCTGCGCGAGATATTTCCTCGTATGGATGAAGACCGACCCTGCCATTTTGGACAAGGCGACGGATTATCTGTTCATATATTTCATCGGCACGCCCGCGAACGTACTTTACAATTTCGGCGCGTCCATACTCCGTGCAAAAGGCGACACCAAGCGTCCGCTCGTATATCTCACGATAGCAGGCGTGATCAACGTTGCGCTCAACCTGATATTCGTCATCGTCGCAAAACTCGACGTCAAGGGCGTTGCGATCGCCACGATAGTGAGCCAATATATCTCCTGCATACTTTTGATCGTCACGCTTTTCAAAGAGCAAGGCTATTGCAAACTCATACTCAAAAAACTCCGTTTTCACAAGAGCGAGTTTTTGCAGATACTCAAAGTCGGCTTGCCAAGCGGAATCCTCAACTCGTTTTTCTCCATAGCCAACGTGCTCATTCAGACCAATCTCAACGGGTTCGGTTATGCGCTTGTGGCAGGTAGTTCGACGGGAAGCAACCTCGAAGGCTTCGTGTATACGTCAATGAACGCCGTATCCAACGCAACCGTCTCGTTTGCGGGGCAGAACTACGCCGCAAAGAAACCAAAGCGCATCAAAAAGACCGCCCTCGAAGCGTCCGCAATGATAATCGTGATCAGCCTTTTTTGGACGCTGATTTTGCTCACGGCAGGGCAGTATATCGCGCGCTTGTACACGTCCGATCCCGTCGTAATTCAGTACGCTTGCAACAGAATGAAAATCATTTTGCCCATCTATTTTGTCTGCGGTATAGTAGAAGTTTTGGTGGGATGCATGCGCGGAATGGGTTATTCGTTCACGCCGATGATAGCCAACTTCTTCTGCATCTGCGTATTCCGCATCGTGTGGATCTACACGGCGTGCAAAGCGGTCAACACCCCCGAAATGCTCTATTACAGTTGGCCGATAAGTTGGGTTTTGAACATAATCGTAGACGGCGTGATAATGGCGATAATCTACAAGCGCGAAAAGCTGAAACTCATCTCCGCAACCGAGCCTAGCGCTCCGATAGATCCGACCGATTCAGCCGATCCGTTGCAAGATTGTGCCATAGATCCTCAAATAGAGCGAGAAGACGAAGAAGAATACAAGAGAGAAGCCGTATTTGAAGAAGAGTATGCCTGCGACAGTGCCGATGCTACGTCCCAATCTAAATCCCAATATTAAAAAAAACCTTCCGATTCCGGAAGGATTTTTTTAATTCTTGCGTATTTTTCGCAATTACTTTGCGATATCGCGGTCGAAGTTTTCGAGGCACTTGACGGAGATAGCGTAGCAGTCCGCAAGACATTCCGGATTGAGGTTGTCCGCCGTGTCGCGCATCGTATGATAGTAATCTTGCAGATTGTGGTCGAGAGCGGTGATGCCCGTCGAGCGGAATCCTGCCTTGTTGAACGCCGCGTTGTCGGTTGCGCCGCCGAAGGGAGGAACCCACGTTTTGGAGCATTTGATGCCGAGTTCGTTTGCCGCCGTCATAAAGGAGTCGCTCACTTCCTTGTCGGATTTGACCGTGCCGTTGAGGTCGCGGTAGTTTACGCCGAGGAAACGGCTCTCGTGAATTGTGTCGTAGGAGTAAATCCAAGTCGGAACGTCGTCGAATTCGCCTTTATGCGCTTCGCACCACGCCATAGCGCCGCGAAGACCTGCTTCCTCGCTTCCCGAGATGATGACGCCCACTTCCGTGTGTTCGAGTTCGATGCCCTGATCTTTCAACGCTTTGAGGATGGCGATGCCCATATAGCAACCCGTGAGGTTGTCGTTTGCGCCGTCCGTAATCGTGTTTTCGTCCCACATAAAGTACATGCCGACGAGGCAGGGGACCATAACGAGAATCGCGATACCCATCCAAAAGAGAACGGGACCATAGAGCGCAACGTAGCCTGCCACGGTGTAGTCAACGACGGGTTGGCATTTGGTTGCGACGGCAGCGGCGATATTCAATCCAAGCACGACGAGACCGCTTACGACGCTCGTCACGAGGTGCGCAACGTGAGCCGTACCGCCGAATTTATTGTTGACGGGCCAATTCCAAACTGCGTCGGGGTGACCGTTGAAAAACACTCTGCCTTTCACTTCGCCCGTGCATTTTTTGATTGCGGTGACGCTGTGACCCGTCTTTTCGGGGAAGAATTTGTCAACGAGTTTCTTGTAAAGACCGAATTGGATAAACAAAATCGCAAATCCGAGTGCCGTCAACACCGCGCCGAGAACGGGCAGAAAGAAGAACAGCACCATGCCTGCAAGCACGAACGTAATCGTGAAGTAAATCCAACCGAAAAACGCGTTCGGGTTTTCCTTGAAGGATTCCACGTCCGCTCTTTCGCAACCGCAGTCGTTTTTGAGGTAGTCCGCCATATATTCGCAGGCCATTTTCTCGCCGAGCGAACCGGGGTCGCGCTTTGGCATATCGTTGCAGATATGCGCGATTTCGTCGCACATAAATTTTGCGCTTTGTGCCTTATTGTCGATAAGTTTCTGAAGTTTTCCCATAAACCTCTCCCTTAATTGAGATAAATATATTATACAATACAAGTGTTTTTCATTTCAATATGCGATTTCGACAAAACCCGCTATGAAAATCGACAATTTACGACATTTGTATCAATAAAATCCGAGCCTTTCAATCTTTGATTTTCTCTTTTACAGCGAAATATAATGTGCTATAATACGAGCGAAAACAAAAACAAATTTTTCAAAAGAAAGGAAAATCACAAATTTAAACACAAAAAACATATGAGAGAAAAATCGTGCGGAATGGTGACGTTCACAAGAGCAAACGGAGAGATAAAATATCTTCTCACAAAAACCGATTACGGCGTGTACGGCTTTGCCAAAGGACACGTCGAAGAAGGGGAGAGCGAAAGGCAAACCGCCGTTCGCGAAACGTGGGAAGAAACTTCCGTAACCCCGAAAATCGTGGGCGGATTTCGCAAAACCATTCAATACAAACTCAAAAACGGCAACGAAAAAACCGTGGTATTTTTCCTTGGCGATTTCGGCACGCAACACCCTTGTCACAACGACGGATTCGAGAATATGACCTACGCAATCGTTCCGTACGAAGAAGCGCTCGAACTTCTGACGTTTGACAACACCAAGCGCATACTCAAAAGCGCGCACGCTTTTTTGACGAAAAAAGAGGCGAAGTGATTGGTTGCGGCGATATGACGGCAAGCCGAGATATCATATCGATTGACAAAAACGTTATTATCGCATTTCATTGCAAAACGACAAAAACGCACGTTTATCGTGCGTTTTTCGATATTTGAAATATGTGTTTTGCCGTATTCGCTATGGATTTACGATGACCATATCTTTTTCTGACTCGATATCGGCGTAATCTTCGCCGTTATCGTCCGAGAAAATGACGTACCATTTTTCGTCAATGGAGTAGTTCGTCATAATAACGCCGATCGCGCCTTTATGCACGCCGTGGCAGGAGTATTCGCTCTTTTCGTTCACGACCATAATCTGTTAACTCGTTTAATGTATAGTCGCCATTAGCATACTTTTTGACCGCCTGTGAATGATAATAGTTGCAATATTAATAATTCAAAGAATTATGTCATTTTTTATCTTTCCGTCATAGATTCCGCAGTCATCATAAGGTCGTAGAGCGGTTGTATCATTTCAAATTGATCGCACAGCGTTGATGCGAGTTTGTCGGAGAGGAGAAGGTCGATATCCGTCGAGTTTGCGATAAAGCAGATATCTTTCTTCTCAAGCCAGCGGCTCAGATCCGCGGGATAATCGGAGTAGTGCGGTTTTTTATACGTTTCGCCCACGAGCGAAAATACGGATTGATTTTCAAAGCACTCTTTTGCTTTTTGAAACACGGGCGAGTTTGACAGAATCAAGTTGCGCAGACTTGCCATACTTTTTGCGTCTGCCATATAGTATCCGCACCCGTAGCGGAAGTTGTACGGCGAGATTTCAAAAAAGTAGCCGGGAAGACCGCACGCGGCGTTCGTTCCGCGCATAAACGTGAGCCACATATGGTCGCGATAAAGGCTCGTCTTGTCCTTTGCGAAGCGCAAGTCCTTATACAGCCTTGACACGATGCTTTTGGGCTCGGTTATCATCTGCTCGTCGATTTTGAGCATGCGGGGAGTCATCTCGACTGCGAGATCGTGAAAAGGAATAGAGAGGAACTGTTTGAAGTCCTCTTTATGTTCCTGATACCAGAGTTTTGAGTTGTATTTATGGTTGAAATACAAAAAGTCGAGCGACCTTTGCGAAAACGTAGTCATTTGTTTTCAAAGAGTGCGACGAGCGTATTTTGCACGATATTGCACATCGCGTCGTAGTCGATATATGTGTGGTGGTCGTACACGAACTCGTGCGAGAAGGATTGCACGATATCCATAGCGAAGTGGATGCGTTCGGTGAGGTTTTCCTTTTTCACGCCGAGGTCGGCAAACTTATTTGCGATAGCAAGCGTAATTTCGTCCTCAAGGGAGATGAACTTGTTGTTGACTGCCTCGTCGCTGTGCGACATAGAGTGAAGAGCCTCGTGAATATTCGCATATTTTTTGTGGATTTCGATAGCGCCGTCAAGAACGTGTTTTATCGTATCTTCAAAATTCACCGGAGCGGTGAGGCCGTTTATCATATCGAGCACGGGGGCAAACGCCTCTTTGACGTAGATTTCCAAAACGTCGAGAAGGATATCTCTCTTATCCTTGAAATATCCGTAAACGATACCCGTCGAAACGCCCGCGCGTTTTGCGATTTCCACGGTATTGGTATTGTAATATCCGACCTGTGAAAAGAGTTCAAATCCCGCTTGAACTATTCTGTTTTTCTTTTCGATTGATCTTTCTTGTTTGGGTTCTCTGACGTCCTGTGCCATATATTCCTTTCGAGCGTGCTATTTGGCGTGATACTTCGTCATCGCACCTTGCCTGTCAACTCATTTACGCCTAGTAAATTAGGGTTGCCACCCAAGGCACGCTTCCTTGTCTGACGCTCAAATATCTCGCTCGAAACATTCGTTCAAAATGTTTTTTGCGGAATACTTGCGCCGTCATCGCTCATTTGCTCGCCTTTTATAAGTCAATTATTTGATGAATTATGCCTTAATCAAACTGACTTTATATTGATATTTACATTATATAACTAGTTTGAAAATAAATCAAGAAGAAAAATATGAAAAAATTTTCATATTATTTTATTAAATCTGTTGACATGCATTTGCGAAAGTTGTAATATTCTATCGTAAATATGAATAAAACTTCATATTCACATTAAATAATCGGCAAAAGGAGAGAGAAATATGCCGCTTGTATTTGCACCCATCGGAAAGGACTTGAGGATCGTCAAGATTATGACTGACGACAAGACCAAAAAGCACCTTGAGAGTTTGGGCATCACCATCGATTCAACGATAAGTATCATATCCCAAAGCGGAGGAAGCGTCATTTGTCATATCAAAGACGGTCGTCTTGCTTTGGACAAAGAAATGGCAACAAAAATTTTAGTAGCATAAATGCAGGAGGACAAAATGGAAAAACTGCTAAGTGATTTCATTATCGGCGAGCAAGGCGTAATCAAAACAGTCGGCGGCGACGGAAGAATCAGACGTCGTTTGTTCGATATGGGCGTTACACCGGGCGCAGAAGTGTATCTTCGCAAGAAAGCACCCCTCGGAGATCCGATTGAGGTGACCATAAGAGGATACGAACTCACGCTTCGTAAAACCGAAGCGTCTGTCGTGACGATGGAGGTACAAGAATAATGAAAAGATTTGCTCTTGCAGGCAACCCGAACTGTGGCAAAACGACTTTGTTCAACAGTTTGACAGGTTCGACCGCACACGTTGGCAACTGGCCCGGCGTCACGGTGGACAAGAAAGAGGGCACGTACAAGAAGTGCGCAGAACCCATCTCTATCGTCGACCTTCCCGGCATCTACTCACTCTCTCCGTACACACCGGAAGAAGTGATTTCGAGAAACTACATTCTCGAAGAGAAGCCCGATTGCGTCATCAACATCGTAGACGCAACCAACCTCGAACGCAACCTTTATCTCACCACTCAAATCATGGAAATCGACGTGCCGATGATCATCGCACTCAACATGATGGACGCAGTGGAGAAGAACGGCGACAAAATCGACGCAAAGAGCCTTGAAGAAAAGATCAGCCTTCCCGTCGTTGAGATTTCCGCATTGCGCGAAAAAGGTCTTGACGAATTGATGCAAAGAGCGTACGAGGTCTGCCAACAACCGAGAAAAGGCAGCACCGTTTTGGAAGGCAGCGCGCTTACGCACCTCATCAACGATTGCAGAATCGCACTCGAGGGTAGCGGAGTCGAAAACGCACTCTTCCACGCAGTGAAACTTGTCGAACTCGACGAAATCGAAGTCGGACAACATCCGCAAGCGGCACAAATGGTCGAAGAGTTCAAAAAGACCTTCAAAGACGACGTATTCGGCACTGACTTTGAAGCAATCGTAGCGGATAGCAGATACAAATACATATCCAAAAACTATTCGACCGTTCTCACCAAGAAAGAAGTCACTTCCGAAAAAGAGAAACTCAGCACTTCCGACAAAGTGGATAAGGTGTTGACTCACAAGGTTTGGGGTATTCCTATCTTCCTTGTGATTTTGTTCCTCGTGTTCCACCTCACGTTTGCAGAGGACTTCCTGTTCCTCGGCGCAGGCGGCGTGTTCGATCCGAAACCGGCAGTCGCATATATCGTGAATGTAGAAGGCAACCTTCAAGCGGTTGAAAATCTAACGGCAGAAACCGTGGACGAAAACGTCGAATACTTCACCGCAGATGGCGATCCGGCAGACCTCACATTTGCAGACGACGGAAGCCTCGAAGCAGTTGAAGAAAAACCGTTCGTTTACACCGAAGACAAACACAAAGTGTACGTCGACAAAGTGAGTGATCTTACAGGAACTTACTTTGCAGACGAAAAATGCAAATGGGAAGTCACCATCGAAGTCAACGAAGACGGTGAAAGAGAAGTGGCGTTCGTAAGCGGTATCGACGAGTGGTGCTCGGGCATCAGCGCGGCAACCTTCTTCGGATATGAAGAAAGCGTTTACGGCCCCGGCGTCATCCTTGCAAACATCCTCAACACGTTCACCGAGTTCCTCAGCGTATGCGTAAACGAAGGACTCACCCTGGCAGGCGCACCCGAATGGTGCACGGGACTCATCGTAGACGGCGTTCTCGGCGGCTTGTTCGCAGTGCTCGGCTTCTTGCCGCAAATCCTCTTGCTGTTCTTGTTCTTCTCGATCTTGGAAGACAGCGGTTATATGGCGCGTGTAGCGTTCATTCTTGACAGAATCTTCAGAAGATTCGGTTTGTCGGGCAGAGCGTTTATGCCGATGATCATGGGATTCGGTTGTTCCGTTCCTGCATTCATCAACACTCGTACTCTTGCTGACGAGAACGAAAGAATCGCAACCATCAGAGTCATTCCGTTCTTCAGTTGTGGCGCAAAATTGCCTATCCTCACTGCAATCGCAGGCGGTATCGCAACTCAATTCGGATTCGATCATCCCGACGTCATCACATATATGATGTACGTGCTCGGCGTAGTCGTGGCAATCTGCGCGGTCATCTTGATGCGTGCAACCACGATGAAAGGCGAAGTACCTCCGTTCATTATGGAACTTCCTGCCTATCACGTACCGCAACCCAAGAACCTTGCTGCTCACCTTTGGGATAAGACGAAGCACTTTGTGAAGAAAGCGTTCACGATCATCCTTGCTTCCACAATCCTCATTTGGTTCATCAGCCACTTCAGTTGGACGTGGCAATTCCTTGCGGACGAGCAAATGGATCAATCCATCCTTGCGGGAATCGGCGGACTCATTCAGCTTTTGTTCACACCGCTCGGATTCGGTTCACAACTTAGCGCATACGGCTGGGTATTTGCAGTCGCGGCAATCACGGGTCTTATCGCAAAAGAAAACGTTATCGCAACGTTCGGCACTTTGGCAGCGTGCATCGTCGGTGGCATAATCGACGTAGAAGCAGACGGCGGTGTCGGAGCGGCGGCAACGATGATCCAAGCAACGGGCATCACCGTTCCGGGCCTCATCGCATTCATCGCGTTCAACATGCTCACGATTCCGTGCTTTGCGGCAGTCGCAACGGCAAAGGCAGAACTTCCCACCAAGAAGTCTTACAGAATGACCTTGCTCTTCTGGGTCGGTACGAGTTACGTAGTATCCATGATAATCTACCTCATCGGTGCTTGGTGGTGGACGGTGTTCATCTTCGCGGCAATCTGGGCGGCAATCATCACGCTCATCGTGCTTGACAACAAAGGCAAGATTGACGTAAAGAAGTTCTTCTGTGACCTCGGCAGCAAACTTAAAATCAAAAAGAACGCATAAGTCGCGCAACATGCGCAATACAGACTTTGCGTAAAAAGAGCGAAATATGACAAACGTAATCTTTGAAAATGTTTTATCGGCAATGCATCCCGTCGCAATCGTGACGATAATAGCTGCGGTTGCGATAGTAGGAGGCGTCATCATAGCGTCGATCGTGAGAAAGGTGAAGGGCAAACCGTCACTCGGAAGCGATTGCGCAGGGTGTTCGCACGCAGGGCAGTGCAACGGACATTGTTGCTCTGACAAGAACGTCGATTGGACGGAACTTGTCAAACAGCGCAAGGCGGAACTCGAAGCACAACGCGAAAAAGAAGCGCAACACGACAAGGATACAGATACGACAAATCAATAAGCACCCACTTTTGCATTGGATAATGATAACCACAGCGTTTAATGCAAAGTCATACAAGCCGCGAGCAGTCGCGACTTGCAAAACAATAGAAAAGTTGTAGCAATACGACAATCTATATTCTCTCTCAAATGGGAAAAGGCGAACTTCGGTTCGCCTTTTCTCTTTCCGTGCGTAGCGAATCGGAATATTCCTCAACAGCACCATAGGTGCAATATCTACTGTCAATACCGCATTAGATGCCGCAAAAGCCGAACTTATCGAAAGGATCGATGCAAAAGCAACTGTCGTGACCTTCTTCCTCCGCAAACGCAGTTGACAGGTTCATCGCATTAGATGCTCAAAAAATTGCCCAACATAGCGTTACTGCTTGCCTCAACGCAGAGAGTGTATGAGAATTAAACTCACGCAGTTTCTCATTCATAGTATAGTGCTTTTGTGCCCTACGCATTGCCGTACTCGGCGAAAATTTGAAATAACGAATTGACACAAAGGTTGAGCAATAGATTGACATTGCACGCCGAATACGCTAGAATAGCAAAGTAATGCAAAGGCGGAGAAGTGTGTGTATTCGTCGATTCAGCAGAATTGTGCAACATCGATTGTGACACCCGCCCTCGGTGGCTGTACCGTGTCAAAATCACCAGCAAAATGCGGACATGGCGGAATTGGCAGACGCGCAAGATTCAGGTTCTTGTGAGCACTAGTTCATGCAGGTTCAAGTCCTGTTGTCCGCACCAGGATGAACCCAGTTGAACCATAAAGGTTTGACTGGGTTTTCCTTTTTCTAATATTTGTAATATTATACATACATTTCAAATCTAATGGTTTTCTTTTCAAGTGGAAGATTTGACTTGCGTTTCATAACGACATCTTTTGAAAATTTGTAAAATAAAAAGGCCCGACGCCTTTCAGCATCAGGTCTTATCAAGTCTGTATAATTGAAGTGAATTTCTATTCGGTCTTTGTAAAGAATAACGTCTTTGATAAGCAATTCTATCATTAGACGAGGTGTTTTTCTGATTGCTTGTTGCAAATAGTCAACAATGTCTTTTTTATCAATAGGAATTGTTTCTTTCGCTTTTTCCAAAGCCAGTTTAGTTTCAAATTCTGTTTTTTGTTGCTCGAGTTCTTCCAATCTTTTTGCAGTGGAAGCACTCACGATTCCTTTTTCCATACACGCAATAAGATTTGATAAAGCTTTTTCTGTGTCATGCAATTGACCTTCTATAATATTGATTACAGACGCATCTGCCATTTTTTGTTGATGAGCGTTTAGTATTAGAGTTGCAAGTTTATCTATTAATCTTGGATTCGCAAGAGTTTCATAAGTTGCCTCGACAACCAACTGTTCTAGTAGTTCTTTCCTAATTGGAGTATTGTCGCATTTTTTATCGACTTTTCGCCCTGAACATTTGTAATATCTTACAACCTTGCCGGTTCTTGAAGTCCCACTTTCCGAACTTACAGTCTTTCCACAATAGCCACAATGCACTTTGTTTCTTAAAAGATAATGCACATCTGTGTGTTTGCCGTTTTTATTTGATTGTGCTTTAGCTCTACATATATCAAATACCTGCTCGTTAACGATAGGCGGGTAAATGTTATCGAATACTTGGTCTCCAAATCTGACAATTCCAATATATTTTTCGTTTTTCAGTAGATTATAGAAAGCAGTTCGTGTAAATGGTTTTCCGTGACAAAGCACTCCTTCGTTGTTTAGGTCGTCAAGTATGTCTTTTATGAGCCTACCACTTGCGTATTCTTCAAACATTCGTCTTACGATTACAGCCTCGTCTTCTTTGATGCGCACTCTTCGGCCTTCGGCTTTCGTTCCGTATGCCTCGTATCCGAAAATAGGTACACCGCCTGTAAATTGCCCTTTGATTCGACTTTCGTTCAATCCGCGCTTTACCTTTTGTGAAAGCTCGGCAGAGTAGTATTCAGCCATGCCGACGTACATATTTTCAAGAATAATGCCGTCAAGGTTTTGAGAGCCGTCTATATTTCGCGACGTTCGTTGTGTTGCAGAAATGACAATTTTACCTGTCTTTTGCAATCTGTATTTGTTAATTGCTTGTTCAATAGAATTCCTTCCGAAACGGTCTAATGCATATACAAGGCAAATATCCCATTCTTTTGTCTTTTCACTGTCCGAAAGCATTTGTTGGAATTCTTTTCTCAAATCGTTCGTTCCTGTCATTGCGCGGTCTATATACTCGTGTACGACGATAAGTTCATTGTTTTTTGCAAATTCATAGCAAACTCGAAGCTGACCTTCGATAGATTGTTCAGTCTGTCGTTCGCTTGAATATCTGGCGTAAATGACGCACTTTTTCATACTGTTGTCTCCTTTTTGATGTGTTGTAATTCGAGTATAGGGTGTTCAATTCCCGTTGAGTAGGACATTGAGCGAGCCGTTTTGTGCCTAATTTGAAATTTAGTAAAACGGTGTTGAAAGCCTGAATTAACATTGTTGAAACGATGTTGAAACATAGTTGGAACACTCCTTTGTCGAGTTGTCTTTTTCTTTCGACACCTCGAAAAAATCGGGAAAGCATCGCATCGTCAAGGGAATAGGGAAAATATTGCGTTGGTATATTTGCTTTAATTATCCGCAATATTTTACCCCTTGAAGAAAGATGCTTTTCTGATAAACTCCCACCCTACTCAAAAAGAGAAAGAAAAGACATATCACATTGATGTTTCATCATTGTTTTGTTACGGATTTGTAGCGATTTCGTCACAGTTTTGTCATACATATTTTTGTGTTTCAAAGACGACCTTTGTTGCTTTATAATGTTCTTCTTTTTTGCGGCCACAAGGATTATCGTTAAGTTAGAAAAAACAACGGAGGTGTGATATGCGGGAAATCATACTTGAAGATAATCCGAGTAAACGACAAATATTTGTAGATGATAACAAACCGGATTTCTCTTATTTATCTAATAAAGATATAGATTTATATATATCCTTATTAGAAATAGAAATGTATGAGCATTTCAAGAATCGTCGCAAAAGAAAGCCGAGAGATCAACCTGAAAATAAAAAAATCTCCTAATGTGTACCATAAATGTCGCATAACGATTAATGTCAAAAATTTCTTATGAAAACCCGTTGACTTTTGTTTTTGAATGACTATAATGAAAATTACAAAACGCAATAAATGTTGCAGATTGTAAAAGGGGTATACAATGCAAGTAAAAAACAAAGAAACGATAGATAAGATTTTGAACATACTCAACGAGAGTTTGCGTGAGAACAACGGCACTCCGTCTATATACGAAATTGCCGACGCGATAAACGTAAATCCGTCCACGGTCAGCAGATATATCAACTATTTGGTGTCCGAAGGCATAATCGAGAGAAAAGGCAAGCATTGCAATCTCACTACATCGAAGTTTGCCAAAACGATGTCCAACGTAACGGCTTGCCCGATTGTCGGCGACATTGCTTGCGGCTCTCCGATACTTGCGGAAGAAAATATAGAATCGTATGTATCAATCTCAACCGAGTTTTTCGGTCCCGGAGAGTACTTCATACTTAAAGCGAAAGGCGAAAGTATGATAAATGCAGGCGTAAATGACGGAGATTTGGTTGTTATACGAAAGCAAGATACTGCAAACGAAGGACAAATAGTGGTTGCACTCACGGATGAGGGTGAGGCTACGTTAAAGCGATATTTTTTGGATAAAAAGCACAAACTAATAAGACTGCATCCCGAAAATGATGCACTTCAAGATATGTTCTATAAGAACATTCAAATTCAAGGCATAGCCGTAAAAGTAATAAAGGACTTGTTATAAAGGAGCAATATGGAAAAACAACGGACTTATCTTTGCATAGATATGAAATCATTCTTCGCATCTGTAGAATGTGCGGAACGTGGGTTAAGTCCGTTTGAAACAAACCTTGTCGTTGCAGACGAATCTCGCGGAAAAGGTGCTATAACTTTGGCAATTACTCCAAAGATGAAAGCACTCGGAGTCAGAAACCGTTGCAGACTGTTTGAAATACCTAAAAACATAGATTACATTATTGCGCTCCCGCACATGAGTTTGTATATCAAATACTGCGCAGACATTTTTGATATATATCTCGATTATTTCTCACCGGACGATATACATCAATACTCAATCGACGAGGCTTTTATAGACGTTACGGACTACTTGTCTATTTACAAACTCGAACCAAAGCAACTTGCAAAGAAAATTATAAACGAGATAGCCGAGCGCACGCATATTCCTGCGACTTGCGGTATAGGCACAAACCTGTATCTTGCAAAGATTGCACTCGACATCACGGCAAAACATTGCAAAGACCATATTGGAATGCTTGACGAGCAAACATTCAAAGAAACTTTGTGGGAGCATAGACCGATAACCGACTTTTGGAATATCGCAAACGGTATTGCCACAAGGCTTGCCCGATATGGAATTCATGATATGAAAGGCGTAGCAACAGCCCCGGAAGATCTCCTTTATAGGAATTTCGGTAAGAACGCTAAATTGCTAATCGACCACGCAAACGGCAAGGAAAGTTGTACGATTGCGGACATCAAGAACTACAAGGGTAAGTCAAAGTCTATCTCAAATTCTCAAATCTTGTTCAGCGACTACGCATACGATAAAGCACATATCGTCATACAAGAGATGGCTTTGAGTGGTTGTCAGCGACTTCTAAAAGAACATTTGATTGCAAGCCACGTCGGTATTTCCGTCGGATATTCAAAAGATGCTGCTCCGGCTACGGGCGGAACGCTCAAAATGGCAAACAGCACCAATCTCTATTCAATGGTTAAGGAATACGTTGATAGAATTTTTGAAGATACCACACATCAAGACGTTCCTATCCGCAGACTCGCTATATGTTTTAGCGGACTCGTGGACGAATCTGCCGAGGGCTATGATTTGTTTACTGATTTGGACGCATTGCAAAAAGAGCGCAATGTCGAAAAAGCAGTGTTGGAAATCAAAGAAAAGTTTGGTAAGAACGCAATGTTGCGAGGTTTCGACTTGCAAGAAGGCGCAACGCAAAAAGAACGCAACAAACTGATTGGAGGACACAATGGCGGTTAAAAACAATGACGATGTGAATCGTGCGGCTCAGTTCCTTCCATTCGATGCACTAAAAGGCTTGTCCGAAGAATTGCAAAGCAGAATCGAAAAGCGCACTCGCGTTCCTAAGCACGAGTTTTCCGACGAAAAGAAGGAAGAATTGTCCAAAACTCTTGTGAGAGTGGACAAAGGAACGGTTGTGAGAATCAATTTCTATCTCAACGGACATTACATTGATATAGAAGGAACGGTTGCGAAAAACAACGTGGTCTATCATTATTTGACGATAGGTCAAAAGAAGATATTTTATGACGATATCTACCAAATCGATATAGTTTCCGAATAACTGCCCCGGTTTATAAGGAAATTATATATAGGGTGCGCAAGATAGTTTTACTGCGACGCGGGAGTGCCTAACCCCGTCAATGCAGTAGGCTAAATACAAGTCTATGTGCGCTATGGGCAAAGGAGGTGCTTTTATGGATAATGCTATTATCACGCAAGACGCTATTCCGATACGAAAACTGTGTCCCGAATGCAGGAAGTATTTTGTAGCGAGCGTTAAAAGTAACGGCGAAATCGTGGGGAGATGCTCACATTGCCACGCCAAGTACTTTGAGCAGAAAAAGAACAACGTGCGACTTATCAAAGTTGTGCAAAGATAATCACTAAAAAGGAAAACTACATACGTCTATATAGGCAAATCAAGGTCGGGCTGTGACAGCGCCCAAGATAAATCCTCGTTCCCCGCTTTTATAGATAAGATTCGATAGGAGACGATATCCCCAACCCGAATGCGACGTGTTGAAAAAGGTCGCAAACCGAGTGGGGATATTTTTATTCTCCGCTACGGAAAATCTATTTATAAGAACTAGGAGAAATTTATATGAAAACATTTACAGCAATCAGAGAAGATCTGAAAAATATAAGATATTATTATGCGCGTCGTGACGAAATGGCGCAAAAGGCAAAAATTCTCGGCGAATGTACTGTGTCAAAAACCGCGGAAGAATATAACGAAGTGGTTCGTCAAGCACCGCCAAAACTTTACGAATTGTACTATTGTATGTACATTGAAAACAATACGCAGGAATCGGCAGCAGAGAAGTACGGATATGCCAGAGAGCATGTCACAAGACTTAACAAGCAATTGTTACGTTTTATTCAAAATCATCTTATAGCATAAGGAGAAAGACAATGGAAGAATTTATCCCGGATTTTATATTGCAGGCAGACAACGTGTATAGAACGAGAAACTATATCGTAAAGCAAAGATTGGAATATATTGAAAACACGACGGAAGATAACGTCATAATAAGCTATGACACTTTCTACAAACGCACAAGGCTTAGAGATAAGCAGTATATGATTATGTACGGTGATAAACATCACCCGAACGGTAAGCGTATGCCGAGTACAACTTATACAAGAGTGTACATCGATTAACTTAATTTCAGTTTTTATTGGCTCTCAATTTTTTGGGAGCCAATGTATTTATTCTATAATTAGTTCTCCTGTAAAAATCTCTGGAGAATGTTTGGAATTAATTTCATATTTTATAGATTTTGGTGCTTTTTTGAAAAACAACCGAGATGGGAAGAACATCTTTGTATGTTGTTTTAGGTATTTAATATTAAAACATAAGACATCTTCATAGTCATTCTCTCTTATATCATAACAGAAAATACTCGAGATTTCATTGTTATAATCTCGTTGCAATTCTTTTATATGTTTAGCGTAATCTGCGCCATAAAATGATGATATAGACGAGGTTTTGGGCATAAATTGATAGTAACTATACGTATCAATATCTGGTGTTTTTTCATCCATAAATAAACTATATAGTAAATCTTCAGATACTATTGTTTCCAAAATACTATTGTCAGGAATGGGAATTTCATTGGGCATAACGATTTTATTTTTTTCAATATAGAGTTTTATATCTATATCTTCATCGAATGTTCTGCCATCATTGCTTACGACTAATGAAGTATATATGTATTTATCTATGGTTCCAAAGAAACGATACATATCATTGTAATTGTTAATTAGAGTGGACAATTCCGTTAACATGCGAAATTTATCTTTCTCATTTTTATGTCCCATTAAACCACTGTCATTCTGTCCTAATATAAGGATGCGTTTTTTTCGTAAGTTACCTAAATTCCAAAACTCATCATCCAGAGAAATACCATGTTCTGAACAAAATGCTTGAACAACGTTCTTGTTTTTAGCAAGTATTTCTACTTTGTCAAGCTTAAGTGTATTTGTTTCATAATCTCTATTTATTTTCTCAAGATGTTCTTTGGTGAAAATACCCGAATATGGTGCTAAATTCTCCATATTCGTTTCCGAATCGATATGTATTTCTTTGATTCTATTTATCAAAGTTATTATTTCATTTTGAATCTCTAAAACTAAAGAACCACAAAAATTAAACTGTTGCAGTTTTGCTTTGTTGTCAGGGAAAAATGATATTGCCAAATTTGGAGCATTTTTTGATACAATACTTTGGGAGCTTACTGAAATCTCGTTCCGAAAATAAAGAGATAGTGCATTTTGAAATTTTGTCCTTAAATCCTCTTTAGTGTTTGCAATATCAAATAGGGCTTTGTCCTTATATTTTTCCATAAATTGTTTAACTTTAGCATATTGTTCTAGATTAATATCGGAAGGTTTAACATCCCTATCAATTAAATATAAAAATACTTGCTTTTTACTAGAAAGCATATTTTTAATTTCGTCTTCTGTCCCTGAATCAGAATTATCAGTCGGTGTACCGAAACGAGTTCCAAATAGTGCAACACAAAAATCGCAATCATTAATAAACTGCTTATTAAGTATATTTTGTGGAGTATCACCGGATTGTGGATAGCTATCAGTTGACCAGTGTTTAAGAACAACAGTAATATGATTTGTTTCGCCAATAGATGAATTAAACGAATTGACCGCATCATTAATAGCATCTTTTAAATCCACGACATCCCCGGGACATGAAAGTAATAGGCTGTATTCGATTTTTGGTTTTGGCATAAATTATCTCCTATAGAATTGATAAACAAAATAATTATAACTCATATAGCCGATTTAGTAAAGCTATAAGAAATTGGAGTGGTTACATCGTTGTTTCAATTGGATTTTATAGTGTCATTTTTACATTTCGTTACTGTTTGAATTAGGCTCGAAAGTTGTCCTTTTTGCTTACATTGGTGTTCTGGTTTTTGTGAAAAATAAGCCCTATACTGATGACGTAATCAAGAGCGAGAGCAAGCGAACGACTGTTGATTGCGGACTGAATTCAGATAAAGGTGGCCACCTCCCGAAACAAGTCGCAAGAAACGGAATGTTTCACAAACAAGACTTTATGATTACAAAACTACAACTTAATATACCAATTTCGCGCTTAGCTAACGGCAACACGGGCAAAGACAAATCACTATGCTGCACTATCGGCACAACGGGTAAAGGAGAATTTTTCAATGGCAAACAAATATGGCGAACGCAGATGGAGCGTGCCTTCCAAGAGAGCGAAGGACTACGCGTCGGAGCGTAAGAACAAGGTGCACGAACATGGTGCAAAAGAAGGCAAGCAACTCACGGATTATGAGGCAGGACTTCGCTCCGGATACTTGCAAGCACAATCGGATCACGCAGGTCTGTACAAGTACAAAAAGGCTCTCGGTGAAGGCAAATCCAAATCCGAGGCAAGAACAATCTCTCGTACTATCGGGAAGAAAAAATAAGGAGGAAATAGGCAATGGATAAGAAAATCTTTGTAGAAAGAGAAACCTACGAGAAAAACGGCAAGCAGTATTTTACATACTTCATCAAAGGCATTGTGCGCGGTATCGAAGCAAGAGTGCAACTTATGCCACCGGACTTCACTGGCTACACGGTTTTGGATATCGTTTTCGGCAATGAAAACAAAGCGGAACTCGTTGTAACGCCCTACGAAATCAAGGATGAAAAAACAGGCAAAGTCGTTTCTGGCAACACCTATGGCGTACGTTCTTTTGACGAAGACGGCGAAGTTTACGAATGCAAGATTCAGCCGTTCAAATCATCGGACAGAGCATTGCTAAATATGCTTATCAGATAAATAAGCGTCACGGAATACGGCTTGAAATACAGCCGTATTTCTTTCAAAAACATGGAGGATTTATATGAATCAAGAAAAGAAAAACAGTATCAAATGGATTGCGACACTTATGGCAATCATAGTCCTTTTTGCAGGTGTCGGCGCAGCGTTGGGGCTTGTAATTCAGCAAATGAAACAAAACAACACCGACACGCCTATTGCATCTGGTGATGGCAAGAATATGTTTGAAGGTCAAATATATGAAATGCCTTCCGTACTTGCATTCTCGGCAGACGCAACGACTGCGGCAGATTCCGGCCATACGGCATCCGTAACTCTTACTGCAACCGTCCTTCCCGTTGAGGCAACCAACAAACTCGTGGATTGGAGCGTTGCTTGGGGTGTGACAAAACAACACGGAAGTGAAAACGTCACGGACTATGTTACCGTAACTCCGGAAAGCGACGGTAGCAATATCGCGACCGTAACATGTAAGAAAGCGTTCGGTGACGATGAAATCATTGTCACGGTTACCACGAGAGAAGGCGGATTCTCTGCGAAATGTCAAGTTTTGTACGTTGGTGCGCCTACTTCTATCAAAGTTACGCCCACCGGAGCAAAAACCACCACCGATAGCAATTGGAACAACGCAAAAATCGTGGAAATTCAAAGTTCCAAAACCTACAACTTTGACATTTCTCTTGACAACGAGTTTGGACTTGTGGGCAGTACGTTCACTCCCGAATACAGAATCTCCGCTGTTGCTTATGGCGCAATCAGGGTTAAGAAGGAGATATACAAATCGGGAACACTTCAGAGCACAGAGTATGCCACGGTTAATTATGTTGTTCAAGACGTATTTGAATCGGCAGGATATATTTGGACTTCGTTCCAAAAACCGGGTGGATATGTGAGCGTAAACCAGTTCTCAATCGAGAACGGCAAGTTGCAAGTTATCGGTGAAAGTATGCCTTCTTCTTACAGCGGCATTTCGGCGGATCCTACTCGCAAAGTTGTTGAGACATTTGACAGTTATGTGGACGGCAAACTTCCGTATGTCACCATCACGGTCACCGAAGTGAAAACGGGTATCAGCACCACCATCAGCATTCGTACGGTATCAGGGGTGCAAAGCGTATCGCTTTCAGATGCAACGCTTTCGTTCTAATTAGAGGTGGAGCATGAAAAAGCAAATGAATGTTGGCAAGACGATTGCCGTAATCGTATGTGCATTGCTCTTGGTGCTTGCCGTCGGTTCTATTGCTTTCTTCACTAATGGTTTTACATCTGATTTCAAAACTTTTTATGTTGAAAGCGATGGAAAGCGAATACTCTCGGACTATGACAACTACATAATGAAGCAGGATGCAGAAAACAAATTCGTTGTCAAATACACTTTCGGAGCGGTCAATAAATATATAAGCGGTTATACCTTAAAGATTGTTCCGAATGTGTCGCACGACAATGATTTTGACTTCACGGTGGACGGAGAGATATACAGTTTCGGCGCGGAAGAAGATCTCACAAAAGGCTTTGACATTACCCAAAACGAAAACGATTTCGTTGTGAGCGGTAACTATACAATGCAAAGCATTTTGCAAAGACTTTATCCCGAAAAGGAAGTGTCTTTCAATCCAGGCGACGTGGACAATTCCGTAGACAACTTCACATTGCTTGTTTACTCGTACAACGGCGAAGCGGTGATTAAAATCAGTTTCCATAATTACGTTGCGGTGGAAGGTGTCACACTGCAAGAACAACTCGTATTCGAGGTACAGCCGGATGGCACAATCAAAGCAAAATAGCTGTTTGGTTATAGCAATACTCTTGGTCCTTTGCACCATCATTTTGATGATGCAAGGGACACCGCAAATTGTGTATGCGTCAAGTGAAAATTCGTTTGACACCACGAACGTTTTGGATGACCTTTTGTCGTCCACTATAGACGGAAAACCTTTCGATTTGAAAGACTATCCGTACAACGAAAACGGGACGCTACGCATTGTGAGTTTTATAGAGTATTGCTACTCGTTCAAATCCAATATGCGAGCAAATTACGGACTTTATCTGCTGATTTATAACCCACAAGCCTTGAATTTGTCAACTAACAGCAAACAGAACAAAATCCAAATGGCTGTAAGTTACGACAAAAACGGCACGCCTACAAGGTATGAAAAGTTTGATTTGCAGTTCTGCAGTAAGTCATCAAAAGACTATAAAAATCTGTTCTACAAATACAAAATCGTAGATAGAAAAATAGCCGATAAGACCTTTGCGGAACGAGTAAATACCAACGAGCGCAGATACGATATTTCTGGCATAGAACTCGTAACGTACGGAGATAAAAATGCTACCGAATACGGTGTCGGCGGAACGTACGCTTTTACGGGATATTCGGAAGGATACGGCCCTGACGCCAATGCAAAATCTACGTTGAATTGCGTTGTGCAAGACCTTGAAACTTTGACACTCGAAGTGCATCACACATCGTTCAGAACCAACGTTTCGAACAAAGGCAAAGACCATTACAACGAAGTCAACTCGGTGTATTTTTCTATCCCGGAGCGAATTTATCAAGAGTACGGAAAGTTGCAAAAAATACGCGCGGAATGGTGGGAGTACAAGACCAAACTTGCCGCTATCACTTCCAATGAGGCGTTCTATCAAAAGATGCTTGCAGGCTCAAAACTCAAAACAGAGAAAGATCAAAACAATCCACAAATTCCATATAGACTCTTTACAGGGTACAAGGTTGAGCAAACATCAAATCAATTTCATGGATATACATCGATTGAATATGATTGGTGTTTCAACGAGCGTACCAATTATGAAGAGACAACCGGCGGCGCAGTTTTCAATTCTACGAAAGTGAGCAAGGCAAACAGTCAGTCGGATATGATGCCAATGGTTTTCTATTCACCATACGTCGGGCTTGACGAGGTGTTTGACTTTCTCTTTTCAAAACCAGCTGCGGGCGACGTTGCAGCCAACAGAGTTGCCGAATATATCTATGGATATTCCAACGAATTAGGAAACGGATACATAGACTGCAACGGACGTGAGATAAGCAAGGACTTGTTTGAATCTTTCGTTGACGAAGGCAGGCAAATGGGACACAACGACAAAACCATTGACCTTGCCGACACCTTTAATCTTATGAGCTATAACTCCAACCACTCGTGGTGGGACAAACTCTGGGACTATGGTTTTTCGTGGCCTCAGACAAGCGGTGATTATAAAGACATCTCGCCTATCTATGAAGTGAAAGCGGATGATTTGATTGCCGATGACTACGGCGTATCTCAAAGATTGCTCGTGAATAAGAACGACGTCGCAAGTTTGAAAGCTTTCTATGCAAAAGAGAGTGCGCTTAACAGACGAGTGGTATTGTTCAGATTTGCAAACACGGACTACTTCTCTCAAGCATGCGGACGAAGTGACAACGAAGGCAATTATGTTCCCGAGGACGAGGCAGACACCTATATTGCAAGCGAAACCATATTCCTTGACTTTGACATCATAGAACTGACTTTCAACAAGGACGGCGTATATCACGTCATTCCAATTGTATCCAGCCCTACCGATGTCATAAACGGATTTACGGCTCCGGCACAGAAGTTGGAATGGTGGAAGATAATCATTGTGGTTATCATTCTCATCATTTGCCTAATACTTCTTGCACCGATACTGCCGTATATCTTCAAAGGAATTTGGCTCGTTATTTGCGCTCCGTTCAAGGCGATAAAGTCCGTCAATGAAAAGCGTAAAGCAAAAGACAAATCACAAGGCGGTGATAGCGTATGAAACAAGAAAAAACGATGCTACTCAAAGCCGAAATATGTATGCTGATTATATGTCTGATTTGCCTTATGATTTCGCTTTGTTTCGAGCCTATAAAATCGTATGATATTGCCTTTGCAGACAGTGGGACAAAATGGTCTGTGGGCGATTCGCAAACAGTTATTGCAACCGCTCATCCGGACGGTGTTCCGCAGACGTTTGAATGGTCGCTGACTTGGGATAAAAGCAAGACTTCGAGTATCACGTATTCGGTCATAAAAGACAAAGATCCATACGATTATTTGAGCCTTGAAATCGATGGCGCGGAGTGCAAAATTACGGTGCTGAAATATCACAAAGTTGGTATCACATACACCGTGTATTTGACGCTCACGGCAACAAGTAAGGACAATCCCGATTGTAGTGCGACTTGCAGCATAAAACTTGGATAGGAGATACAATGAAAACAGTGAAAAGAATCGTATGTATTCTGCTCATTATTTTGGTTGTATTTGCAGTCGGCTACTTGATATTTACAGGCAGCCGATTGCCTTCTATTACGACCGATAACGAGGCAAGAATACTCAATGTAGCAACCAATATAGGAGGCGGCTTATGAGCAAGAAAAACATAGCGTACATAGGGATAAGCGTGCTTGTTACAATAGCGTTTATTCTGCTCGCTGCGCTTGTGCTCAAAACGTCCTATATTCGCATATTCGAGAGTTTAACCGACTTAATACACTCGATAAAATATTACTTCTGCAAATTATTCGGTATAGATGCAGAATTAAACCCGAGCATTCTCGACGGCTCAAACGCTATACAATGGGAGTCTATACTTCCATCCGACTTTGACGATTTCAAAGTCAAGTTCGTTGAGTTTTGGAGATTGTTTGCGAACCTTGACAACTTCATATTATACGGTAAAACCGTAGGCGAAAAACTGGGCGTCGCGGCACAAATTTTCGTGATAATTTTGCCCTTTATTTTTGTGTTTTTCTTTGTCATAAAGAAGTTGTATTCAACTCCCAACACAAAGCATAACAAGGACTCGAAACCGCTACAAATTCACAAGTCAATAGCACGAAGAATAACGCGTCCGACAAAGCAATTTATCATCGGATATTTCGCGTTTTTGAACTGTCAAAAATGGATACCGATTGCGTGGGCAATCATTTGGTTTTGTAGTCTGAATTTGACGAGCATCGTCATATCGTTCTTTGCATACTTTTTGTATTTCTCGGTGTCGTTTGACTTCGTTTCGATATACACGATTGCAAGGAAACTCATCATAGATTTGCAAGTGATTTTCAAGCACTTTCCGTGGTGGAGTTTACTGCCTTTTGCGTGGCTTATTTTTGAGTATATCAGGCGCAAAATCGCAGTGGATATTTTACGTCATAAAGAGGCTCAAAATTGCGGTTTCATAAACGCCCTTCCGATAGTGTCTATGACTTGCGGAAGTATGGGCAAACGCAAGACCACAATCATTACTGATATGGCACTTTCGCAAGACGTTATGTTTAGGCAAAAAGCGCTTGAACTCTTGCAGAAAAACGATATGCGTTTCCCCTCCTTCCCATGGATCGCGCTTGAAATGGAAGTGCGCAAATGTATGGAGCATCACGTCATCTATAATCTTGCGAGCATCGAGAAATGGATGAAGTTGAAACGAGAGCGCTTTGAAAAGCATCGCAATGCAAAGTGGCAGTTGTATGGTTACGACTATGACTTATATGGGCTTACATACAATGACGAACTCAAAACGTATCATCTTTTCGACGTATTGACGAACTATGTAAAGTTGTACTTTATATACGTCATAGAATCCAGCCTTATTGTGTCCAACTATTCCGTGCGAGAAGACAGCGTGCTTATGGACAGTGGCAATTTCCCGATATGGAGTTCAGACTTTTTTGTTAAGCGGGATAAGACGAACAGCCACAATGCACACATTCTCGACTTCGATACTCTGCGCCTTGGACGAAAGGTCATTGCGGATAATATCAACAACGGCAGTTTTGAGTTTGGTGTTGTGCTTATAACCGAAGTGGGTAAAGAGCGCGGCAACAATCTTGAATTGAAAGAAGTCAAGAAAGGCACGTTTGAAACAAACCAAAAGAATGACCTTTTCAACAACTGGCTCAAAATGTGCAGGCACTCGGCAACCGTTGAGAACTTCCCGTTCATAAAAGTTTTCACCGACGAGCAACGCCCTGAAAGTTGGGGTGCAGACGCACGAGATCTTGCCGACATTGTGACGATTATCTCTACCGGAGAAACACACGTTGCTTTGCCGTTCTATACGCTTGAAGAAATGATAGCGGAAAAGGCGTTCAAGTGGTTTATAAAACTGTATTACGATTTCCGTTACAAGCGTGGCGACAACACGCTGTTTATGCATACGCTCAAATGGCTTGTGAATTTGCTGTATCAGCGCAATTTGAAAATCTATAACAAGTACGGATATTCAACCGTGTTTGTACAGACGGAACAAGGCACTATGGACGGAAAGAAACATCGCGAGCGATACAATCTTATGAACTACAAGATTTATAAAGAGCGTTTCTCTACAGACTGCTTTTCGGATTATTTTAGTGACATGGCTATAAAGGCAAAGGTCGGCTTGAATGACTATATCACTTATGCAACCGAGAAAGCGAGCGTGGATGAACTCAAGAGGCAGCATAGTTATTTCATAGACGCGCTCTATCGTGACAGGGGGTGATATATATGTTTTATAAAGACGCAAAGGTTTATAGTGACGGCAGCCATTACATTGCAATACCGCATACAACCAATCCCACAAAGAGAAATCGTGTTGTTGAAACGCCTGTCGAAGTGCCCGAAGAAGCGCAAACTATAAGCGTATCAGGCACGGAACCTGAAATGCAAGAAATTATGTCACAAGAAATTAAAGACGAATGGGATTTATCGGATATGACTCCTGTTGAATCGGATGATATGCCGTTTGACGTTGAGCCGCCAAAGCCTAAGAAAAAGTATGTAAAACTGAGCGAAGTATTTGAAAAACTGTATGCCGAATCCGACGGTATGAGCAAGAAAGCACGGCGCAATTTTTTGTGCAAAGGTATGCGTCCATTTTTTACAAAAGAGCAAGACGCAGATGCCTACGTTGACTCAAAACTCGATGCAAAATTAAGGAATCTCATAGCGAGAAAAACACGTTTTATACGCAAGGCATACCTTAATGATTTCAACTACTTCGTGACGTTCACATACGACGATACCAAGCACGATGAAGCGTCATTTAGGAAGAAGTTGAGCATGTGTTTTAACACGTTTCAAAAGCGTAAAGGATGGCGTTATATGGGCGTGTGGGAGCGTGCGCCAAAGACGAAAAGATTGCACTTTCACGGACTATTCTATATACCTGAAGGCAGTATGCCGGGCAATATGATTGAGAAGAAGGATTTTAATCTCAATACGCATAAAATGCAGTTAACGTTGCAAAGTGAATACTTTAACTCGCGATTTGGACGAAACGACTTTGAACGCATAGATGATAATCTTGTAAAAATGGGCAACGCAATGGCATACATTTTGAAGTACATAGACAAGACGAATGAAAAAATTGTTTACTCTCGAAAACTACCTGTGTATGTAATATCTGACATAGACGAAAACGACGTATTGTGCGGTATAGGCGTTGAAGAAAAGAAGTTGTTGTTGCAAGACAAATTTATGTGTTACAACGAAGGCGAACAGATTGGTGTAATAAGCCAAAAGACAAAATCGCGCCTACGAACTTCCAACTAAAAACCACCGAAGATTCTGAGGCAAGACACCAGCAACGGCATGACGGATAAGCGAGGATTTCGCCAAGCGGGTTAGCGCGAAACCTCGCTCCGCT
>URNP01000006.1 GCA_900549225.1 uncultured Eubacteriales bacterium
CGCCGTGGATTCCCTTTTAAGGGGGAACGGCGGTAGGGGAAACACGTGAGGAAGGGGGAAGTTGTAGATTAAAGTGTCAAACGTGCTCTTGTTGAGAGATGGTATATAAAATAATATGAATATCAGCATAATGCTAAAACCGGCGTCGTCAAATTGTAATTTGCGATGCAAATACTGCTTCTATAACTCTCTGTCCGATTGCAGAGAGATGCCTTCGCACGGGCTGATGAGCGAGCAAACTCTTCGCGCTACGCTCAAAAAGGCGTTCGATTTTGCAGGAAACGATAGGGTTATGTTGTCTTTTCAAGGCGGAGAACCTCTGCTTGCAGGCAAGGACTTTTTCAGAAAACTCCACGAGATAATCCGTGAACTCAACGTCAATCGCGCCCCTGTAAGTATAGGCGTGCAGACCAACGGTACGCTCATCGACGACGAGTGGTGCGCCATATTCAAAAGAGGCGGATATCTCATCGGATTGAGCCTTGACGGCGACGAAATCGCAGATTCTTTGCGTGTCGACGCAAGCGGGAATTCGACCTTCGAGCGTGCGCTCAACGGCGCGAAATTGTTGCAAAAATACGGAGTTGAATTCAATATCCTCACCGTGCTTACCAAGCAGGTTGCAAACAGAATCGTGCCTATATACAGGTTTTTCAAAAAGCAGAATTTCAAGCACTTGCAGTTTATACCCATGCTCAAGCCCTTGCGCCTTGACGAGAGCGGAAAACCGTTGCCCGAAAAGACCTACGGCGAGCCGTTCCCGAGCGAGAGTGAGGATTATTCCGTGTCGAGCGAGGATTATTGCGAGTTTTTGGAAAAGTGCTTTTCGCTATATCTCAAAGACTGTATGGACGGCAAGTATACTTCCATACGCCAGTTTGACAATTTCGTGCGCCTTGCGCACTTCGAGTGCCCCGAACAGTGCGGAATGGAAGGGCATTGCTGTCATCAATTCGTCATCGAAGGCGACGGAGAGGTCTATCCGTGCGATTTTTATTGTCTGGATTGCTACGCAATGGGCAATATAAACGACACGGACTTTTTTGCACTGTCAAAGCACCCGATTGCAGTCGAATTTATCAAAGAGAGTATGATTGTGGAGGACAAGTGCAAGGAGTGCAAATATTTCCGTATGTGCCGCAACGGTTGCAAACGCGAGCGTATCGACCTCGACAAATGCGCCGCCTACAAAAAGTTTTTCGCCTACGCCTTGCCGCACTTGAAAAGAATCAGCTGAAATTGCTTTGGCTTTTAGCGCGTTTGCGTTGTATGGATTATTTCATACGTCATTGCGAGCACAATGCTGCCGTGCAAATCTCAACATAGCAACATTTTGGAATTGAAAAAAAGAAACGACGGATTCAAAATCCGCCGTTTATATTTTGTTTCCAAATTCATCTTCAAGCTCAAGCAAATAATCCGTGCTTACCTTAAAAAACTTTGATATTGAGATTAGTGCAGATGCGGTGGGTTCGGTTTTCCCTAGTTCCCATTTTGCAATGGCAGATTGACTCACTTGCAATGCTTTTGCAAGTTCGTACTGGCTCAATTCTTGTGATTCTCTTAAATCTTTTATGATGTCTTTGAACATAATCAAAGAATATCCTATTTAAGTATTTTTGTACTTGACAAGTCTAAAAAGACTTAATATAATATCATTAAGTACAAAAGTACTTGAGTGCATTACGGCTATAATATAGGAGGAGTTAACAATGAAGATTAGAAAAGTGCCAATTTTAATCGTTGCAGTTATGTTGCTAAGCACTCTTGTTTGTTTTCAACTGGTTGCTTGCAATAAAAATGATGATGTTGACAATAACGCAAAGAATCCTGCTGATGAGTATCAAGAGATTGAGTTGACAGTATCGAATTTTTTTGATTATTTTATCCCGAATACAGTGTCAACACTTATTTCGACATCGAGAGATCCGTATATCAACAGCGTATACTATGATAAGTATAAGGTAGACTATAGTGTTAAATGCAAGTATTCAAAAGCAATATGTAAGAATGTTTCTATTGAATTTAAGGTTGATACCGATACATATAAAGATAGCGAAGGTAATTCTCAAAGATATGATATAACAAAAACAATGGAGCTAACAGATGACGGAAAGGGCGATATATCTTATAATTATATCGATATGTATATGCCTAGCTTGTATCAGAGTGAAGGAGGAATTGTTTTATCTAAAAGCACGCTAACTAGTGTTTCGGGTACAATTAAAATTCCTAAAGAGTAAAAATAAAATGGTATGTTAAAAGTTGCTATAAAAAGGCTGCCGCACGTTTGGGTGTGGCAGTCTTTTTATAATTTATTTAGTTTATGACACTTTTTATCAGTGCTTTGAAGTGACAAGCATTTCGCCGTCTTTTGCGTCAACGACGATTGTGTCGCCTTCGTCCATATTGCCTTGCAAGATCGTGCGCGCGACTTTGGTTTCGACGTTGCTTTCGATATAGCGCTTCAAGGGTCTTGCGCCGAAGGTTACGTCGTAGCCGCCGTCAACGATGAGGTCTTTTGCCGCTTGCGTGACTTCGAGTTTGAGGTTTTGCTTGTCGAGTCTCGATTCGAGTTTCTTGAGCATAATGTCGATGATCTTGTAGACGTTTTCTCTCGAAAGCGGAGTGAAGAGCACCGTGTCGTCAAGTCTGTTGAGGAACTCGGGGCGGAAGGTTTGTTTGAGCAGTTTGTCGATCTGCGCCTTTGCGTCGTCGGTGATATTGCCCTTGTCGTCGATATTGTCGAGGATAATATTGCTGCCGAGGTTGGAGGTCAGAATTATGATCGTATTCTTGAAGTTGACCGTTCTGCCTTGGCTGTCGGTGATTCTGCCGTCGTCGAGCACTTGGAGCAGGATATTGAACACGTCGGGGTGAGCCTTCTCGATCTCGTCGAAAAGCACCACGGAGTAGGGTTTTCTTCTCACGGCTTCGGTGAGTTGACCGCCCTCGTCGTATCCCACGTATCCCGGAGGCGCACCTATAAGACGTGATACGCTAAATTTTTCCATATACTCCGTCATATCGATACGCACGATATTGCGCTCGTCGTCAAAGAGATAGGACGCAAGAGTCTTTGCAAGTTCCGTCTTGCCAACGCCCGTAGGCCCGAGGAAGAGGAACGAGCCGATAGGTCTATTCTCGTCTGAGATTCCCGCACGCGAACGGAGCACCGCTTCGCTCACCGCATTCACGGCTTCGTCCTGTCCGATGACTCTCTTGTGAAGTTCGTCGGAGAGGTGAAGGAGTTTCTCTTTTTCGCTTTCCATAAGTTTGGTCACGGGGATTCCCGTCCACTTTGCCACGATTTTTGCGATTTCGTCGGAAGTCACTTCGTCACGGAGCAGAGTAGAGCCTTTTGCGGATTTCTTTTCTGCCTCTTCGAGTTTCTTCGTGAGGGAAGGCAGTTCACCGTATTGCAGTTGCGCCGCTTTGCCGTAGTCGCTGTTGCGTTTCGCCTCTTCGATTTGGAGATTGACGCGGTCGATTTCGGCTTTGGTGTCCTGAACGCTGTTGATTTCCTTCTTTTCGTTCTCCCATTGCGCCTTCATCTCGTTGAATTTGTCGTGAAGTTCGGCAAGTTCCTTTTTGATGGATTCGCGACGGTCGACGGAGAGTTTGTCGGTTTCTTTTTCAAGAGCCATTTCCTCGATTTCGAGTTGCATAATCTTGCGGCTGATGACGTCCATTTCGGTGGGCATACTGTCGATCTCGGTGCGGATCATGGCGCACGCCTCGTCCACGAGGTCGATTGCCTTGTCCGGCAAGAATCTGTCGGTGATATATCTGTCCGAGAGGGTTGCCGCCGCAACGAGCGACTGATCGTGAATACGCACGCCGTGGAAGATTTCGTATCTTTCTTTCAAGCCACGCAGTATCGCGATCGTATCCTCAACCGTAGGTTCGTTGACCATAACGGGTTGAAAACGTCTTTCGAGCGCAGGATCTTTTTCGATATATTTGCGGTATTCGTCGAGGGTGGTTGCGCCGATGCAGTGCAGTTCGCCTCTTGCAAGCATAGGCTTGAGAAGGTTGCCTGCGTCCATACTGCCTTCGGTTTTGCCTGCGCCGACGATGGTGTGAAGTTCATCGATAAACAGCAACATTCTGCCGTTTTGCTTTTTGATTTCACCCAAAACCGCTTTGAGTCTTTCTTCAAATTCGCCACGATATTTCGCGCCTGCGATAAGAGCGCCCATATCGAGTGCGAAGATATGTTTGTCTTTGAGTCCTTCGGGAACGTCGCCTCTTACGATACGTTGAGCAAGTCCTTCGGCTATTGCGGTTTTGCCGACGCCTGCCTCACCGATAAGAACGGGGTTGTTCTTGGTTTTTCTCGACAAAATTCTAATGACGTTTCTTATTTCGTCGTCACGACCGATGACGGGATCGAGTTGTCCGCGAGCGGCTCTTTCGACCATATCGTGACCGTATTTGTTGAGAACGTCGTAGGTGTCTTCGGGGCTATCGTTTGTCACCTTCGAGGTTTTAACTTGCGAAAGCGCGCTCATAAAGTCCTTTTTCGTGAGTTTACACTTTGCAAATGCGGCTTTGAGGGCAGGGGTGGGATTGTCGAGAATCGCGGCAAATATATGCTCCACGCTGACGAAATCGTCGCCTTGTTTTTTTGCGTCTTTCTCTGCTTGCGAGAGCATAAGCGAGGCGTCTTGGCTCAGATACACTTCTCCTGCGCCGCTACCCGTGACCGACGGCATTTGCGAGAGAATCCTATCGATTTCTCTCAAAAGTTGCGGTGCGTCCGCTCCGCATTTGGTGACGAGTCTGGGGATAAGACCTTCCTCGTCGTTGAGCAACGCATACGCGATATGCTCCTTGCAAAGTTGTTGATGATGCCTTTCAAGCGCAAGGTTTTGCGCGGCATTTATAGCGTCAAGCGCTTTCTTCGTGAATTTGTTGGTGTCCATAGTTCATACCTCCTTTGAAATATGTTCTGTGTCGTGCTATCATAGATTCGCTTCGATTACCAATCTTTGGCACTCTTTTTATCCAACTGTTAGCACTCTTTATCTTCGATTGCTAATTATATCACCAAATTTTGAATTGTCAATATATTCTGCACAAAAATTTAGAGTTTTTTTCAACGAGGTTTTAGGTAAGAGAAAAGTTATAAAAAAAATACGCATTCCCGATTGAAAAATGCGTACTTTGGTTGAAAGCGCAATGGTTTATTCTTCGATTTTTGTTACGACGGGTTTTCCGTCCGAATCGAGAAGGGGAGTGATTCAGGCACCGTCACTGTCGTGAGTCAAAAGATAGTTTACGCACGTTTGTGTGTCAACGATTATCGTAAATTCCGCTCCGAACAGGGAAGTGTCACCGTATACTTTTTTGAATCGTTTTTCGTTTTTTTTGAATTTTCGTAGTCGTAACGCTCCTATTTATATCGTGTGAATAATTTTTATTTTTTCACGAAGCAACGCTCGGCGAGCGGACAGGTTGCGTAGGTGATAAACTCGTCGTAGGAGTATTTTCCGGGATTGTCAACGCACCAAATCACCGTGTTTATCATTCCGCCTGCCACGAAAGTGGAGAGTATCTGCAAAGGAAGTTTGATTTCGTACGAGTCTTTGTATTTTGAGAGTTGATACTTTATCGAGTGCGCGATTGAGTCTTGTATCGTGCTGATGACCTTGCCGTTGCGGTTGCAACGAATTATGTTTGCGATATGATTGTGCTTGTCAAAGAAGAAATCAACGCCCATAACTATCATCGAATTAAGAGTTTCGGTGGGGGTGGTGAATTTCGTGTCTTTTGTGAATTTTTGGTAGAGATCGTCCTTGAGTTCCTCGAGCGCAAAGGACAAAAGATGATATTTGTCCTCGAAGTGTGCGTAGAACGTGGCGCGGTTGACCATCGCTCTGTTGCAAAGGTCGATGACGCTGATTTTCTCGATAGAATCTTCTTCCATCATATCGAGCAAGGTATTGCTTAAAAGTTTCCTCGTGCGAACGATGCGCAAATCTTCCTTTTGAGCAGGCATAATGTCCTCCAAACCATATCGTTGTATAAATTATTGCACAGATACCCCGTTTTTGTCAAGATATCTCCACAAACAACGTTTTGCCCTTTTCGGAATTTTGCAACGCATATAAGGATAAAAGTATATTAAAATATATTTAATATTTATAATTATTTACGCCAATTCGTTGACATTTTTTTCAAATAATTGTAAATAGAATATTGCAACGATTATGCAATCGTGTGGAATGTTTTGCATACGACAAATCGGTTTTTACACTTTCGCGATAGGCGATGTTAAGGAGATTATGGCAAACGAAAAAAATAAAGCACCGAGGGCAAAAAACGGCGTAAGAAAACTGGCAAGGTGCGTGGGAGAATATAAAGTTCCCGCGATTTTCACGTCCGTTCTCGTTGCGCTGGAAGTCCTCTTTGAAATTTTGATTCCGCTCATTATGGCGCAAATCGTCAACGTCGGTATGGTCGAAGGCGCCACTACGTTTACTTTTTCGCTCAAACTGGGCAAGACGTCTTACGATTTGTTCACGATGAACGATCGCGTATGGTTTATCGTAATTTGCGGCGCAATGATGGTGGGTATGGCACTCATATCCCTGTTTTTCGGCGCATTTTCGGGCAAACTCGCCTCAACCGCTTCGACGGGGTTTGCAAAGAACCTGCGCAGAACTATGTTCTATAAAATCGAGAATTTCTCTTTTGCAAACCTTGACAGATTCAACACCGCAAGCCTCGTGACAAGGCTCACGACGGACGTAACAAATATGCAGATGGCGTTTCAGATCATCACGCGTATGCTCGTGCGCTCGCCGTTTATGTTCATCCTTGCGATGCTTATGTCCATTTCGATAAGCCCGGATCTGTCGTTGATTTTTGCGGCGGCGATTCCCGTGCTTTTGGTTGGACTTTTCGTCGGGGTCAAGATCGTATTCCCGAGATTCGAGAAAATGCTCAGAAAGTACGACGATATGAACGAATCCACGCAGGAAAACCTCATCGGTATCCGCGCGGTCAAGGCGTTCGTGAGAGAGGACAACGAGATCGACAAGTTCAAAAAGGTCAGTTCCGCAGTGCAAAAACTGCAGTTTTCTGCCGAAAAAATCATCGTCGTCGCATTCCCGTTTATGCAAATCATCACTTATGCGTGCATGATTTGCGTCGCTTGGTTTGGCGGAAACGATATTATCGTAGGCAAAATGCAACTTGGCGACTTCACGGCGTTTTTGAGTTACATAATGCAAATTCTTATGTCGCTCATTATGGTTGCGATGGGCTTTATGAATATCGTTATGTCACGTGCTTCTATGGACCGTATCGTTGAAATCCTCGACGAAAAAATCGATATCGAGGACGCTCCCGACGCACAGGATATAAATGTTAAGGACGGCAGTATCGACTTCGACAACGTGGACTTTTCCTACTCGAAATCTCACGACGTTCTCAACCTTGAAAATATCGATTTGCACATTAAGAGCGGTGAAACCATCGGAATTATCGGTGGCACGGGTTCTGCAAAATCCACGCTCGTGCAACTTATTCCCAGACTTTACGACGTTCTTGACGGCGAAGTCAAGGTTGGCGGCGTAAACGTAAAAGACTACAAACTCGAGAATCTGCGCGATTCCGTCGCTATGGTTTTGCAAAAGAACGTGCTCTTCAGCGGCACGATTAAGCAAAATCTTATGTGGGGCAACAAGGACGCCACCGACGAGGAAATCGAGCACGCCGCAAAAGCCGCACAAGCGCACGATTTCATTATGTCTTTCCCCGACGGTTACGAAACCGAACTCGGACAGGGCGGCGTAAACGTGTCGGGCGGACAAAAGCAACGTCTTTGCATTGCTCGTGCGCTTTTGAAGCACCCCAAGATTATGATTATGGACGATTCTACCTCCGCTGTCGACACCGCAACCGACGCGGCGATCAGATCGGGCCTCAAAAAAGAGTTCTCGGATACGACGGTTCTCATCATCGCTCAACGTATTTCTTCGGTTGAGGACGCGGACAGAATCATAGTTATGAACGACGGAAAGATAGACGCCGTCGGCACTCACGATGAGTTGCTCGCAACCAACGAGATCTATCGGGACGTATACAATTCCCAAAAGAAAGGAAGCGACGAGGAGGTGAGCGTCAATGCCTAAAAACAAAAAAAACGGTATGAATAAAGCACCTCAGCAAAACAAGTTCAGAGCCAAAAATCCGATGCAAACGCTCAAGCGTATTCTCGGATATTGGAAGCCGTATAAAGGTCAACTTATCGGTGCGCTCGTTTGTATGATCGCAAACGTGCTTTGCAACATTGCGGGTACGTTTATGCTCGGCGCGGTCGTGGTCAACAACTACATTCTTCCGCTTGCGTATCAAAACGGCGTATACGTCACCGCAAACGAGGAAATCATCGCACGAGCGGCGGAAGTCACTATGGCGAACTTCGGCGGAATCATAGGCGTTATGGCGGTTATGTACGTCGTGGGCGCAGGACTTCATTATCTTTACAACTATATTCTTGTCAGAGTCACCACTCAAACTCTGCAAAACGTGCGCGACGAGATGTTCGTCAAGATGGAAAAACTGCCAATCAAGTATTTCGACACTCACACACACGGCGATATAATGAGCCTTTACACCAACGATACCGACACGCTCAGAGAGTTGCTCTCAAACGGCATTCCCAACCTCATAAGCAATTTGCTCATGGTCGTTGGTATGTTCATCGCAATGATGATAGTATCTCCGCTTTTGACGCTTTGCTCGGTCGGTATGCTTGTGATAATGCTCTTCATTATGAAGTATATCGCAGGCAAGAGCGGCAAGCACTTCGTCGGGCAACAACGCCAGACGGGTGCGATAAACGGCTTTATCGAAGAGCACGTTGACGGACTCAAAGTCGTCAAAGTGTTCTGCCACGAGGACGCAGAAAAAGTGGACTTCGACAAGTTCAACGAGGATTTGTTCCACCACTCAAACAAGGCGCACACCTATGCCAACATTCTGTTCCCGATTATGGGCAACTTGTCCTACGTTTCCTACGCCGTGACCGCAATCGTCGGCACGATTATGGCAATCACGGGCTTTGGCGGAATGAGTTGGGGCGGTCTCGTATCGTTTATGCAATTCTCGCGCCAGTTCAGCAATCCGCTCTCGCAAATCGCGCAACAGATGAACGGCATATTGATGGCTCTTGCAGGCGCTGAACGCATTTTTGAACTCGTTGATCAAGAACCCGAAAAAGACGAAGGCTACGTCACTCTCGTCAACGCAAGAGAGGACGAAAACGGCAATATCGTCGAAACGGACGAGTACACGGGCACGTGGGCGTGGAAACACTTCCACAAGGCAGACGGCACGACCACTTACGTCAAGTGGACGGGCGAAGTCGAATTCGAGGACGTGTCCTTCGGCTACGTTCCCGAAAAGACCGTGCTCAAACATGTCACGATGGAGGCTCTCCCGGGACAAAAAATCGCACTCGTCGGCTCAACGGGCGCAGGCAAAACCACCATCACAAATCTCATCAACCGCTTCTACGACATAGACGACGGAAAGATCAGATACGACAATATCAATATCACCAAGATCAAAAAGGACGATTTGCGTCGTTCTATGGCTATGGTTTTGCAAGATACGCACCTCTTTACGGGGACGGTTGCCGACAATATCAGGTTCGGCAAACTCGACGCAACCGACGAGGAAGTCAAAAACGCCGCAAAACTCGCAAATGCAGACTATTTCATCCGCCACTTGCCCGACGGCTACGATACGATGCTCACAGGCGACGGCGAAAACCTCTCGCAAGGTCAACGCCAACTTATCGCAATCGCGCGTGCCGCAGTTGCCAATCCGCCCGTCCTCATTCTCGACGAAGCGACGAGTTCGATCGACACCCGCACTGAAAAACTCATAGAGCAAGGTATGGACAAACTCATGCAAGGACGCACCGTCTTCGTCATCGCGCACCGCCTCTCAACCGTCCGCAACTCCGATATGATTTGCGTCCTCGAACACGGCGAAATCATCGAGCGTGGTAATCACGAGCAGTTGATAGCGCAGAGGGGGAGGTATTATCAGTTGTATACCGGCGCATTTGAACTCGAATAACAAATTCAAACAGCGTCTAACTTCGTCAGGCACGGCTTGCCTCAAAATCGTGTACGCCTATGTACACCGGGTTTTGATTCAAGCCGTGCCTTTCTTGTTATACGTCTGGTTGCTCTTTGTTGTTCGAGTTCAAATCTAAATTCGGGAATTTTTCTTGTTATTCATCTCAATAGAGGCTGTATTCTAATTTTTTTCTTCTAAATATCGCGGTTTTTAATTATCGGATAAGGTTTCGCCTTCCACAATTATTAATTATTGATTCACACTAAACCTCAACTCCGTCTTGAAATAGGTTTTCGGGCGTGATATAATCGTCTTATGAAAACGCGTATTTATATGACCAAAATGCATCAGCAATGGACTTACGGCGATAGGGAAGACTTGTTGCCTTATCTCGACGGCGAGGATGACGAGATTTTTGAATTTGCCATTGCGGATCGCAATTTTGCGATTATCCTCAAAAACGGTATGACTTACGATATTGCGGACACCGAGGACGAGGCTATTGAAAAGGTTGCGTACATTTATCGCAACTATGCGGTCGTGCAAAACGACGGCGACAAGTGCTATATATCGCGCGAGGACACCGACAAGCGTTTCAAGACGCCTGCCGAGGCGCAAGCAAACGGCGAGTTCGATTACGTTTACGTCCCCAAAGATATGTATTTCCTCTCAAAATTCGGCAAGATTCTTGCGGTGGGGCACACCGAGGATGAGATGCGTGAGAAAATGTACGAACACTATCGCGCACAATACACTTATCTGTATTGACGACGCGTATAATAGTTGCGGATTCTGCGCAGAATTTCGGCGTAAGTCGCAGCGTTTTGCAACGGACGATTGAATAAAATAAAATTCAAGGTAAATTATGTTTACGAGGATGAAGAATATTCCCAAAGCGGAAGTTTTGACGCTCAAAGAGCAAGTAGCATATCAGGACGGGCAAGTCGTGAGCAAAACGTTGGCGCAAAACAACGCCGTTTCGGTCACGATATTCTCTTTTGACAAGGGAGAAGAAATCAGTGCGCACAAGTCGGGCGGAGACGCTTTCGTAACCTGTCTTGACGGCGTTGGGAAAATCACGATAGACGGCAAGGAGTATATTCTCAAAGAAGGCGAAAGCATCGTTATGCCGGCAGGACATCCGCACGCCGTGTTCGGTCAGGAACGCTTCAAAATGCTGCTCGTGGTAGTTTTTTAAGATTCGTTTCGTAGCAAACGAAATGAAATAAAGCAAAAAAGTCAACAAAAAAAAGCACACTTTGAGGTGTGCTTTTTCGTTGTAATTCATCGTTATTTTATGCAAGAGTTGCCGTTTTCAACTCGTAGGTCATCGTGAGAGTGTTGCCGTCTTTTTTGAAAGGTTCTTCGATTTTGACGAGAACGTGTTTCATATTCCAGCCGTTGATATTCACGTCGCTCGTTGCATAGTAGAGCGTTTGTGAAATGCCTGCAACTTGCGTGGAGCGAGAGATATACGTTTTGTAGCACTCGATGCCTTTTTCTTGATAATCTTCGCGAGATGCGGTGAAAGCGGTTTTGACGTCGGTTTTACCGTTGACCGTTGCGGTGATTCCCACGGACGTTGTTTCGGTTGCCGACACGAGAGGCACTGCAAACGCGAAGGAAAGCGAATCCGTAAACGTGGTTATCGTGCGCAAAGATTGATGAAATTCGTTGTTGTCGTAGAATGTTGCGTTGCCTGCTTCGACCACGCCTTCGTCCGTTTTGCCGTCGAACGTGCGGGTGTAGGAAAACTTTTTGCCGTCGTACGAGCCGAACACGCGCAAAGTTTCGGTTTCGCCGTCTTTTTGCACTCTGTAGGAGTAGGCGGGCACCATATAACTCGAACCGTCGATGAGTTTGAAATAGCAACCCGTTTCATAACTTTGCGTGCCGACGTTGAGAACGCCCTTTACGAACACGCCTGCCGAGAGATTCTCGAGAGTGGTGGAAGAAGAGCCGAAGTTCTCGATTTGCGAGCCGTCGGAGTAGGCTTTGAGGGTGACGACGTACGTTCCGTCGTAGCCGTCCACTTTGTCGCCGTTTGCATTCTTTGCAAAGACGTCGTACTCGAACGATTCGTTGTTGTGGTCGCTCAGTATGTTGCGGAGTTGACCTTGCGTGGTTGCCGTGTTGTTGCACGCCGTCATAGACAGACACGCAATCGTGGCAACGAGCATTACGGATATAATCAAAATAACTTTCTTCATAATGTGTTTATTATAACATAAAAATATATTCTCGCAATAAAATTGACCGTGATTTTCTGCATTAACCCTATTATTTATAAAAAACAAATAAAAATTGTTAATTTTTATTTGTTTCGGCGATGGGATTGAAACTGCGCCGCAAAGGTGTTATACTCGAATTATGAAAATTATCACTTCAAACACGTCAAAAGGCGCATATCTCGGAGTCGTCGAGGTTTTGCGCGAAAATCTGGACGGAGAGTCGCAAAACGTCGTCATCGCTCCCGACCGCTACACCGCGTCGGTTGAGAGAGGGCTTATTTACGCACTCGGAATCGAGAGCACTTTCGGCATAGAAGTTATGTCGTTCACGAGGCTTGCGAGCAAACTTATCGGCAACGATATCAAAAAGTGCCTTACGCCCGAAGGCTCGGTTATGCTGATTGCAAAGGTCATATCCGACAATCGCGACAAACTCTGTTATTATCAAAAAGTCGCAATGCAAGAGGGCTTTGCAAGCGAGTTGTACGCCGCGTTGACCGCAATCCGCAACAGCGGAATTTCAAGCGAGCAATTGACGTCGGCAAAGCACTTATCGGCGTCGCTGAAGATGAAAACCAAGGATCTCGCGCTCATTTACGAGGGATATCTTGCCGCGCTCGAGGGCAAGCACAGCGATTCGTCAACAAGACTTTTTGCACTTGCGGAGTATCTGAAAAACAATCCCGACAAGATTGCGACCACCAACTTTTATATCACAGATATATACGATTTTTCTGCGCCCGAACTCGAAATCATCAAGAGCCTTGCAAACAACGCGCTCTCGCTCACGGTTGGCATTACGAGCGGATATTCAAATCCCAACAAGCGCATTTATCCCGACCGAGTGGCAAAAAAACTTGCATCGCTGTGCGATGGAAGAGTGCAAACTCAAAGGAACGACGAGGATTTGCCTAGCAGCGTCGAAGCGATTTCAACCAAACTGTTTTCGTATATTTCGACGTCCGCCGACGAAAAGGCGGACAACGACGGCAAGGTGATTTTGCGCAGTGCAAAAGACAGAACGGACGAAGTTATGCGCCTTGCTCTCGACGTCGCAAAAGGCGTGAGAGAGGGCAGAAGATACAAGGACTTCGAGGTGCTTGCAAGCGACTTGGACGCCTACGGTCAAGAGATAAAATCCGTGTTTGCACGATACGATATTCCTTATTTCATAGACAAAAAGGAATTGCTTTCCGAGCAAGCAAAAGCAAAGTTCGTGTTGCAGGCAATCGCATGCGTGCGCACGGGGTATCGACTTTCGGAAGTGTGCGATTTTTTGAAAAATCCGCTCTTTGCACTCTCGTCAAAATACGGCGAAGAGGGTGTTTATTTGTTTGAAAATTACTGCCTTAAATACAATATTGAACACGTTCCCGTCAAAGACGAGGCTTGCTTCAAGAAATGCGAAGAAAGAAAAGTATTTGCGCAAAAAGAGCAGAAAAGCGGTTTTATATATACGAAAATAGACGATAAAGTCATTGCTTTGGACAATACGATTGAAAACGTCATTCCCGAAGAAGTCAGAAAAGAGTTTGTGAATATGCTCAATCCTCGCGATTTCGAGGGACGTAAGAGTATAGGAAGTTTCGTGCTTGCCGTGAGAAATTTGCTCAAAGGCGTCGAGCCTTGCTACAAAAAGTACGTCGACAAACTCGCGCTTCAAGGAGAGTATTTCAGAAAGTGCGCGGATCAGGTGGATTCAAAACTCGACGCGGTGCTTGACGAGATCGAGGAAGTGCTCGATTACGAGGAAGATATCAGGGGATTTGAAAGCGTGTTCAAGTCTATGATAAAGACTTTGAAAATCGCGCTCGTTCCCACCTATCTCGACTGCGTGTTCGTGGGTGATCTCGATTCTCGTTTTTCGGGCAACGGCGACGTGTACGTGCTTGGAGCAAACAGCGGAAAACTTCCGCCTCAAAGCGGTGGAGGTGTGGTGATAACGCATAGGGACGAGGAAACTCTGTCCGCACTCGGCATCGAAATCACTCCCGACGAAAGACAAAAAGTGCTCAACGCAATGTACGCCGTTTGCGACGTTATGAAAAAGCCGCAAGGTAAACTCGTGGTGAGTTATTCAGACAGCGGCGACGGAGGCGCACTCCGTCCGTCCACAGTGGTGTTTGAACTTCAGAATATGCTCGTTCAGGACGGAAAACCGCTTGAAATCGAAAGGATAGACTTTGACAGATTTACAAGTCAAGACGGCAAAGATTTGCAAAAAATCGCGCTTACGTTTTCGACAAAAAAGAGTTGCTACAACGAGATTCTCAAGACGTGGGCATCGGGGAGAATGAGCGCAAACGAAATCGAAGTGTTCGGCTCGGCGTACAAGTTCGTTTCCGAAGACGAAGAGAAACGCATAAACAAATCTTTTGAAATTCCGTCGAGGATAAAACTTCCCGAAAAATCTTATTTTGCGGGGCGCACGAGCGTGAGCAGACTCGAAACCTTTTTCGGCTGTCCGTACGCGCATTATTTCAACTATATTTTGTCTTTGCGCAAGAGAAAAGACGGCACGTTCGAGGGCACGGAAAACGGCACGATTCTGCACTTCGTGCTTGAAAAGTTTTTCGGCGACGTGCGCGATGGCAACGTAAAAGATTCCGACGACGCAATGCGGAAAGCATACGCGTATTTCGATCTTGCGATAAAAGAAAACGGCTTTGAAGTCTTGCTTGAAAAAGCGGACACGGGAAGAATCCTTGCTCGTCTGAAAGAAGAGGGGGCAAGCCTTTGTAAAGACTTGTTCGAGGTTCAAAAACGCTCGGCGTTCAAGCCCTGTATGCTTGAAGCCAAAATCGGAGAGGGCGAGATAAAACCGATGTCTTTGCAATTCGGCAAAACCAAAGTGGATTTGAAAGGCACGATAGACAGAGTGGACAGGCTCGACGACAAGTTTATCATCATAGATTACAAGACCTACAAGAGCGCCGACCTCACGCTCAAAGAGTTGTATTGCGGACAAAAGATACAGTTGTACGTTTATATGCGCGCGGTGGAAAACAGCATAAACGCAACGCCTTGCGGAGTGTTTTATTTCCCGGTGTTTTCAAGTTTCACCGACGAGGACGGCAACCGTTACAAATACAAGGGACAAGCGAGCGATAGTCGCGAAACGCTGGCTTTAATCGACGATTTGGTGCTTTCAAACCCCGATTGTGCAATCGTACCATACAAAACCGACAGAAAAGGCGAGAATCTCAACGCCGAAATTCACCTCTCGAAGTCGGGCTTCGATATGCTCGGAGATTATGCACAGACCATTGCCGCAGAGGGCGCAAGCAAGATTGCGGATGGGTATATAAAACCCTCTCCGCTCAAGGATAAGTGCAAGAAATGCGACTTTGCGAGCATATGTGCCTACAAAGGAATATACGAAAGAAAAGTGCCCAAAGTGAAAGGCTTGGAGAGTTTTGAACTCGACGCGAAGGAGGATAAAGATGAGTAACGATACCGTAACGACGCTCAGCAAGGACGCAGAGCGTAAACTTGAAATACTCCGTGACGAGAAAGGCAATATTCTTCTCACCGACGACCAGAAAAAAGCCGTGCTCGAGCGAGGACGTATTCTCGTTTCGGCGTCGGCAGGCTCGGGCAAAACCTCGACTATGGTCAAGCGCATAATCGTGATGATATCCGAGGGTGCGTCTTTGAAGAATCTGCTCGTTTTGGTGTACAACAACGCCGCCGCGGACGAACTCAAGGAAAGACTGCATCAGGAACTTTTCAAGGCGGCGTGTTCTTCCACGGGCGAAAAGCGCGACAGATTCAGACACGAAATAGACGAACTGCCGTTTTGCCATATCTGCACCATACACGCCTTTTGTCAGTCGCTCATAAGAGAGAACTTCGACAAACTCGGCATATCCCCAACCTTCGAGGTGCTTGACGAAACGAGGCACGCCACGTATATGAACAAGGCGCTTGACGACGTGATTGCCGCCTACACCGCAAACGGCGACGAGACTTTTTGCGAACTTGCCGACATATTCTCGCAGTCGAGAAAAGAAGAGAATCTGAAAAGCAATATCGCCAGATTTTATTCTCTTATCGAAATTCAACCCGACAAGGAAGATTTCAAAAGATGCGTTGCCGAGTGCTACGATTCCTACGAAAACAGCAAATTTTTCAAAATTCTCGAGAGGTATTACAAATCCTTTTTTGCAAAAGCGAAGCAGGCGCTTGCGCCCGTGGGGTTGCAACTCGAAACGATTGCGCCGACGTCCAAATACGTGCAAAGCGTCAAAGCGGCAACGTGTTTTTGCGACGAGATGGAAAGAGAGAATAATCTCTTCGCTATGTGCGCGATTGCAAGCAAGTATACCAAGCCTCGCGCCACGATAAGCACCAAGGCAACAGAGGACGAGAGATTGCTCACGGGCTACGTCAAGGATTATCTCAAGCAGTTCCACGACGTAATCGACGAGATGAAAGAACTCTGCCAGAGGCAAGACGCTCCTCAAAAGTCACACGAGCAAAACGCGAAGTACGTCAAAAAACTCGTTAAAGTTGCAGACGATTTTTCAAAAGAACTCGAAAAACTCAAGCAAGAGGACAACGTTCTGTCGTTTGAGGACCTGCAACACAAGGCGCTCGAACTTTTGTCCGACGAGGATTGCGCGCAAAACTACGACTTCGACGCCGTATTTGTCGACGAGTATCAGGACGTCAATCCCACGCAGGAAGCGATCATCCGCAAACTCGTCAAAGGCGAGTGCTTTATGGTGGGGGACGTTAAGCAGAGCATATACGGCTTCCGCCTTGCCGATCCCGCGATTTTCCTTTCGAGGCAAAGCGAGTACTCAAAAGGCGCAAAGGAAGGCACGAACATATTTTTCAACCGCAATTTCAGAAGTGCGTTCGGCATACTCAATTTCGTCAACGGCGTATTCGACAGCGCGATGACGCAAGACAGCGCGGACGTCGATTACAAAAAGGACGCGCGCTTTGAATTGAAAGACGTGCCGCCCGTGCGACTCGAAGGCGTATCTCCCGAAGGCTACGTCCAAGTGCATCTTTTCGTCAAACAAAAGAGCGAAACCGTGCCGTCCGCGGGATTGTACGATATCGAAAAAGACGAGGGCGATTCAGACGAGGGCGGAAGCAGACAAGAAGGAATTTTCATCGCAAACGAGATTCAAAAACTCGTCGGAAAGGCAAAAGGCGACGGAAAGTATATCGGATACGGAGATATCGCGCTTCTTTTCCGTTCTCGCTCTACGGGAGCAAAGGAAATAGTGAAAACTCTCAAATCGAGAGGAATCCCCGTCAACGAGGGTGCGTTCGGGAAATCCGCATCGTTGCCCGAAAGGGAACTCGTGGCGTTTTTGCGCGTTCTCGATAATCCGAGGCAAGACGTGCCTTTTGCAGGGTATCTGCTGTCGTATTTCGGCGGCTACGACGAGAGTGAACTTGCCTCTGTCGCCGCAGAAGAAGGCGATTGCCTTTACGACAAGTTCGTGTTGACGGCGTATTCGGACAACCCGTCTCCGCTTGCGGACAAGGTAAAATCCACGCTTAAAACCCTTGACGATTACAGGCTCAAGGCAAGTTTCGAGAGCGTGAAAGAACTTATGCGTTCAATAGTTTCGGACTATTGCTACGACGCATATCTTATGAAGTCGGGCGAGGGCGACGCTTACGGACTCAAAGCGTTCGTAGAAAGCCCCGACGACGAAACGTCGCTCGGAAAGTTTCTCAAAGACTATTGCGAGAGCGACGGCTCGGACGGCGGAGCAACGGGCGGCGACAGGGTAGTGGTGTCCACTTTCCACGGATACAAAGGACTTGAAAACCCCGTTGTATTCGTTGCCGATACGGCGTTCGGATTCAACTACGAGGCGTGCTCGGGCGACCTTATTCTCACGGGCAAGGGAATGAGCGGCGACGATTCAAATAACAAAGGACTCGTGGGCATGAACGCTTTCGATTTTGAAAACAAAACCAAAAACTCGACGACTCTTTCAAAACTTGCCGTGTCCAAGTGTATAAAAGACAATCAACTCAAAGAGGAGATAAGGCTGTTTTACGTTGCGCTTACGAGAGCAAAGCAACTTATGTACGTCACGGCAACGGTGAGCGAGGCAAAGAGCGCCGGATTCGGAATCACCGCAAAACTTTCGGGTGCGGGTTGCGATCTCGATTTTATATCGTCCGCTGTTTTCGACGGTACGGTGAAGTGTATGCCGATAAGGCACTATACCGACGACGAGCAGTTTTTGGACGTTGCAAGCGATAGATTACAACTCAGATCCGACGAAAAACTCGTCCGCATTATTGAGCAGGCTCAGGCGTTTGAATATCCCTTCAAGCAAGCGACTTCGCTTGCGATGAAGTACAGCGTTTCCGCACTCGACAGCGCAGACGACGACGCGGTGCAAGTTTTTGAAGAGGCGGCAAAGCGCGGCACGGCGTATCACAAAGTGATGCAGTATATCGACTATTTTTCGCAGAATCCGAGTGAGGTCGAGGCGCAAATGGATGCGCTCGTAAAACGCAATATTCTCACCAAAGAAGAAAGAGATTGCGTGATGACAAAGGATATCGTGAGATGCCTTTCAAGCGATATTATGCAAATCGCAAGAGAGGCGGAAAAGCAAAACAAGTGTCATAGAGAGCAATCTTTTATGATGTACAAAAAGGCAAACGAGGTCAGCGACGATTTCACTTCTGACGACAGAGTACTCGTGCAAGGCGTGATAGACTTGTTTATCGACGGCGAAAAGAAGATTATCGTCGACTTCAAAACGTCGTCTTTGAGCGACGAAAAAACCGTTGAAAAGTACAAAAAGCAACTTTATCTATACAAATCGGCAATTGAAAGTGCCACTCGTGCAAAAGTCGATCAAGTTTTGCTATACTCTTTCGCAACGGGGAAAACCTTGATTTTATAAGACTTGAAAAAACGATATGCAAGGACCAAAGCGCCGAATGCGGCTGATCGGGTCTTTTGATTTTTTTGCAAAAAAATTCAATTGTTTGAAAAATATCCTTGATTTTTATATGCGCGCTATGTATAATTATATAGATATTTCATAAAGTTATCGACGTACGCATCGATAATCCGAAACGGAGGACAATCGTGGAATTTTTCAAAAAGGCGTTTGCTTGGCTTGCGGAAGTGTCGCAAAAACTTCCCAAAGTCGATACGAATCTGTTTTTCATCGTCGTCTTGGCGGTGATTGCCGGTTTGGGCGTCGTTATTGCTTTCACATTGCTCGGTTCAAGAGCACGCAAGTTGTTCCTTTCAAGCAGAAAAATCAGAAAATATCTTGCAAACGTCGATGCCGTTGACGACGACAACGTCAGCGATTTTACCGCCCATTGTTTTTCAAAAAAAACGCCGCAAGCCCTTCGTGACGCATGGGTGCAATATCTCGGCGTTCGTTTCGGTTACCCAAGCGACATAGTCAGCGACTCTGCCGTTTACGACAAGTTGGTCAAAAAGAACAATGACGTACGCTCGGGCGGATTCCTCGGCGTATCTCTCGTGTTGCTTGCATTGTTCTCGTTCTGGGGTTACGGGATTCTTTCCGCCCCCGAAATGGGCACGGTGCATCTTGTCGCGCTCTTGCTTATCGGCGCGCTTTATCTCGTGCTCGTCATTCTTTGCCGCAAGCAAAATCAAAGATGTTTTGAAACCTTCGAAGCAATGCAAGAGGATCTCGACGCAAAGGTGAATTTGCAAATAGAAAGCAACTACGCCACGGATTCCTCTCCGCTTCAGGAACTCAACTCTATGGTTGAGGAAATCATTGCGCGCAACACCGCAAAAGCAGTGGATATCGACGACGATAACGGGCAAACTCCAATCGAGGCGCTTATCGAGCAGAAAATGCTCGAGCAAGACGAACTCGACGAGATACAACAAGACGACGAAGATTCTTCCGCTCAAACCGAAGAGCAAGTGCTTGAACCGGTTGAAGAAGCAACACAAGACGAACAAGACGAGCAAGATTCCGACGAACAAATCGGCATAAACGATATTTTGCAAGAGCAAGAGGCTTCCGACGAGGAGCAAAACGCCGAAGAATCCGCTCAAGATATCTCAGACGAAACCGTCGAAAGCGAAGAGAAAGAAAACGCCGAAGAAACGGACGCTCAAAGCGAGCAAGCAGCAAACGAATCTCTCGAAGAAGTTCCCACCGAAGACGAAGATACAACCGAAGAAGTTTCGGACGAAACTAATGTCGACGAGGATACTCAAGTCGAAGATACGACCGAGGGCGAAACTCTTGAAGAGGAAAACGAGTCCTTTCAAGATGAATCTTCCGACGAAGAGATTCACATCGAAGACGATAATCAAATCGAAGAAGAACCTCAAGCAGAGGACGTGGCAGAAGAGCCTCAAACGGAAGACGACGTAGAAGAGTCGCAAGACGAACAAGGATACGTCGAAGCGCAAGAAAGCAGCGGCGAAAGCGACGAGCAAATCGAAGAGCAACAAGAGGAAGTCGAGGACGAGCAAAACGTCAAAGACGAGAATCAAGAGCAGAACGATTTTGAGTCCGAAGACGAATCGACCGAAGACGAAGAAAGCGTAGAAGAGAATCCTCAAGCGGACGAATCCGACGATAATCTCGAGCAAGAACAGTCGGAGGAAGTCGTCGAAGAAGAGGAGAACTCCGAAGAAGTCGCTTCCGAACAAGAGCAGGACGAAGAGGATAATTCCGAGCAAGAGGAAACCTTCGATGACGAGGAGAGAGAGGATGAAGTCGGTGAAGAAACCGAAGAATCCGAAGCGAATGAAGATCACGAAGAGCCTGATGCAGAGAAAGAGCCGGAAGTGGTTTACGTCGTTGACGGCGACGAGGATGAGGAAGAACACGTCAAACCCGCCAAACTCGTCAAGTTGCCCAATCTGGTGGACTATATGCTGTCCAAGAATATGCCCAAAGCAATGAAGATTCAGATCGCAACAATGCTTATAGGTACGTACAACAAGTTCAAAGACAGCAAAGAAGATCGCAAGATCGTCGTGCAGTGCTTGACGAAGGTTATGCGCGATTTGCAAAACAACAAATAAATAAACAATGTCGGGGAAATTGTGAGCCGACGCAAATAAAATAATATATTGCGAGGATTGTAAAGATGTTTGGAAAGAAGAAAAAGAAACTCGAAGCAGAACGCCAAGAAGAAGAATTGCGCTTGCAACAAGAGCAACTGAAGCAGCAACAGACCGCCGCACAGCAGACTCAAAAACAAGAGGACAAAATCTTCCTTGAAAGCGAACTCATCGACGACGAAGAAGAGGATAACGCACTTCCCAAAGAGTACGAAGCAATCGCCTATATTCTCAAACAAGAGCAGGGCGAGGATCTCGTTGCTCAGCCCGTTGACGACGAGCCCGTTCAATCCGAACAACAACCCGAGCTAATCGAGGAAGTCAAACCGCAAGAGCAGCAAGTTCTCGAACCTGTTGCCGAACCTGCCCAAGAGCCCGCACAACTCGAAGAAGTCGCTCAAGAGGAAACTCTCGAAGAAGTGCCTGTCGAAGAGAAAGAAGAGGAGAGCGAAGAGCTCGAGGAAGCGGAAGAGGAAACCGAGGAAGAATCCGACGATTCCGAAGCAGAACTCGAAGAGGCAGACCAAGCCGAAGATGGAAAAGAGGAGCAACAACAAGAAGAAGTCGTATACGTCGTTGACGGTCCGAGCGAGGACGACGACGAACTCGTCAAACCCGCAAAACTCGTCAAACTTCCCAATCTCGTGGATTATATGCTTTCTCAAAATATGTCCAAGCAAATGAAGATAAACATTGCGACTTTGTTGCTCAGCACTTACAACAAATACAAGGATATTCCTGCAGAAAAGAAGATTGTCATTCAATGTATGGCAAAAGTCATGAAATCACTCATTCAAGGCTGATAGAATATCGATTTCTGCAAAAACGCAATCAAAAAACGGAAGCAAATCGCTTCCGTTTTTCTATTGGTAAAATTTGAACCCAATATACGATTTTCCGTATATCTAACGCACTTTTTATTTGAGCATCTTCTTTTTGATAAACACGATTATAAGCGCTATGCAAATGAGCACGTTTATGCCGACGACAACCCAGAATCCCCACAGTTTGCCCTCAAAGGGAACGCCCGTGTTCATGCCCCAAAGCGCCGCGATCATAGCAGGTGTGTCGACGAGCAACGTGAGAACGGTGAGCGTTTTCATGACGACGTTGAGGTTGTTTGAAATGATAGAGGCGTAGGTGTCCATCGTGCCGCTCAAAATGTCGCGATAAATGTTGGACATTTCGATTGCCTGTTTGTTTTCGATGAGCACGTCGTCCCACAAATCGTCGTCCTCTTCAAAGAATTTCACAAGGCGCGGAAACTTGTCGAGAACTGCGGTGTTTGCACGCAGTGAAGTGGAGAAGTAGACGAGGGATTTTTCAAGCGAAAGCATTTCGATAAGCCCTTCGTTTTTCATCGCCTTTTCGAGTTCTGTCTGAACGCGTTGGCTTGCCCTGTCGATTTGTTTGAGGTATTGCAGGTATTTTTTTGCAATGACGTATTGAAGTTGAAGCACGAAACGAGTGCGTTTGTGAATATTGAAATCCTTGACGTAGCGTCCTGCCATAAGGTCGTTGATGATGGACGTTTCGTTGAGGCAAACGGTGACTATCGTGCTGTCCGTCGCGATGCAACCGAAAGGCAGAGTTGCGTAGGTGTATCTGTCGTCGTCCTCTTCCGTGATAGGAATGTCGGTGACTGCCATGAGAATCCCGTCCTCTTTTTCGCAGTGAGCGCGCTCTTCGGAGTCCAACGCCGCTTTGACGTAATCCTCGGGAATTTTGCACGAAGAACACACCAACTCGATTTCCTTGTCGGTTGGGTTGGACATATGAACCCATTGCTCGGTGAAATCGTAGCCCTCGACGATGAGTTCGGGGTCGACTTCGATGACGGATTTGTTGAGTTTTTTGTAGACTTGAATCATTTTGTCCTCCAAGGGCATAGCGGTACGCGCCACGCCGGAGAACCCGAAACGTGTGCGTATTTAGCGGAGATGTTGACTACTTCGAGGGTCAGCGTCCATATAAATTGCACCTCTAAAAATATTTGATAAACAAAGTTTAGCAAAAAAAAACGCCGTGCGCAACTCATTTTGAAAATGATTTGCATTTTTTCGCTTTTTGATGTGGAGTTAATATACGTTTATCAAATAATTTCTTGAATATATATATTTTTCTTGCAAAAAAGCGCGGATTTTGTTATGATACTAGATGACTATATAAGAAATCTTTTAGGAGGAATTCTAAATGGGCAAAAAATACGTTTATCAGTTTGCCGAAGGCAATGCAAAAATGCGTGAACTTCTCGGCGGCAAGGGCGCAAACCTCGCAGAAATGACCAATATCGGTCTTCCTGTTCCTTACGGTTTTACGATTACGACCGAAGCCTGCACGCAGTACTATGAGGACGGCAGACAAATCAACGACGATATCAAAGCGGAAATTATGGAAAATATCACCAAACTCGAAGAAAAAGCGGGTATGAAATTCGGTGACAAAGAGAATCCGCTTCTCGTTTCCGTTCGCTCGGGCGCAAGAGCGTCCATGCCCGGTATGATGGACACGATCCTCAACCTCGGTCTTAACGACGACGTTGTCGAAGTCCTTGCAAAGAAATCCGGCAACCCCAGATGGGCTTGGGACTGCTACAGACGTTTCATCCAAATGTTCTCCGACGTCGTTATGGAAGTCGGCAAAAAGTACTTTGAGGCTCTCATTGACGAACTCAAAGAGAGAAAGGGCGTCACTTACGACGTAGAACTCACCGCAGACGACCTCAAAGAACTCGCAGGCAAATTCAAAGCAGAATATCAATCAAAGATCGGCAAACCCTTCCCGTCCGATCCGAAGGAACAACTCTTTGAGGCAATCAAAGCGGTCTTCCGTTCTTGGGACAACCCGCGCGCCAATATCTATCGTATGGACCACGACATTCCTTACAGTTGGGGTACTGCCGTCAACGTGCAAATGATGGCGTTCGGCAACATGGGCGACGATTGCGGCACGGGCGTTGCATTCACTCGTAACCCCGCAACGGGCGAACCCGGTCTTATGGGCGAATTCCTTATGAACGCACAAGGCGAAGACGTTGTCGCAGGCGTCCGCACCCCGATGCCTATCTCTCAAATGGCAGAAGTTCTTCCCGAAGTCTACACACAATTCCAAGACGTGTGCAAGATTTTGGAAAACCACTACAGAGATATGCAAGATATGGAGTTCACCATTCAACAAAAGAAACTCTATATGCTTCAAACCAGAAACGGCAAACGTACCGCAGCGGCGGCAATCCGCATCGCTTGCGACCTCATCGACGAGGGTATGATTTCCGAGCAAGAAGCACTTTTGCAAATCGATGCAAAGACTCTCGATATGTTGCTCCACCCGCAATTTGACGCAAAAGCGCTCAAAGCAGCAGACAAAGCAAACGTCGTCGGCAAGGGCATCGCAGCGTCTCCGGGCGCAGCGGCAGGCACGATCGTTTTCACGGCAGAAGACGCAGTCAGAGAAGGCAAGGCAGGCAAGAAAGTCGTCCTCGTCAGACTTGAGACTTCACCTGAAGATATCGAAGGTATGAAATACGCTCAAGGCATCCTCACCGTTCGCGGCGGACAAACCTCTCACGCGGCAGTCGTTGCTCGCGGAATGGGCACTTGCTGCGTATCCGGTTGCGGCGATATCAAGATGCACGAAGAAGAGAAGTACTTTGAACTCGCAGGCAAGACCTTCCGTGAAGGCGACGGTCTCTCCCTCGACGGTTCTACGGGCAATATCTACGACACGATCATCAAGACCGTTCCGGCAGATCCCAACAGCGGTTACTTCGGAAGAATCATGAAACTCGCAGACAAATACAAAGCACTCGGCGTGCGCACCAACGCAGATACTCCTGCAGACGCACAAAGAGCGGCTGAACTCGGCGCACAAGGCATCGGCCTCGTTCGTACCGAACACATGTTCTTCGGCCCGGGCAGAATCGACAAATTCCGCGAGATGATTTGCTCCGAAACCGTTGAAGAGCGCGTCAAAGCACTCGACGCAATCGAACCGATGCAACAAGCAGACTTTGAAGGCCTCATGGAAGCACTCAAAGGCATGCCTGTTACCATTCGTTTCTTGGATCCGCCGCTTCACGAGTTCGTTCCCACCGAAGAAAAGGATATCGAAGCACTTGCAAAAGCAAAAGGCAAATCCGTGTCCGAAATCAAGATTCTCTGCGACAGTTTGCACGAGTTCAACCCGATGATGGGTCACAGAGGATGCCGTTTGGCAGTCACCTATCCCGAAATCGCCGTTATGCAAACCAAAGCGGTCATCAAAGCGGCTATCAACGTTCAAAAACGTCATCCCGATTGGACGGTTATGCCCGAAATCATGATCCCGCTCGTCGGCGAAGTCAAAGAATTGAAATACTGCAAGAAGACGGTTGTCGAAACCGCAGACGCAGTCATCAAAGAGAGTGGAGTTGACCTCAAATACGAAGTCGGCACGATGATTGAAATCCCCAGAGCGGCACTCACCGCAGACGAAATCGCAACGGAAGCAGACTTCTTCTGCTTCGGCACGAACGACCTCACTCAAATGACGTTCGGCTTCAGCCGTGACGACGCAGGCAAGTTCTTGCCCAGTTACTATCAAGCAAAGATTTACGAATCCGATCCGTTTGCACGTCTTGACACCGTTGGCGTCGGCAAACTCATGAAGATGGCAGTTTCTCTCGGCAGAGGCGCAAACAGCCATTTGCACTGCGGTATTTGCGGTGAACACGGTGGCGACCCGTCCTCCATCGAGTTCTGCCACGAAATCGGTCTTGACTACGTGTCTTGCTCACCGTTCAGAGTCCCGATCGCTCGTCTTGCTGCAGCACAGGCAAACATCAAGAACCCGAGAAAGTAATTTTAGGGAAGATGTAAATCAACAAAAAGAAGCGGTTACCGAAAGGCAACCGCTTTTTTACTTACGCGAATATGGTTTGCTTGTGCAAGCGATGAAAGAGCCGCAAGGCGAAGCGATACGGTAGAAAATCGGAAAACGAACTGAAATTGCGAGCGATTTACCAAAATTAATTTTAGTCGCATCGTAAATCTTTCAATTAGCCTTGCAAATACGGCAAATAGATATTACAATATCTATATCTCACAATTCAGGAGAATCGTTATGTTGTTGACGACAATGATTATTCGCACGCTTCTTTGCAAGCCGAAAGAAATCGACGCAGGGGAGTATAAAGCAAGGGATTTCGACAAAAATCTCATTGCACAGCACCTTTCCGAGGCAGTTCAGATCCCGACGGTTTCAATGGTCGGCGAATTTGAGGGCGTAGACAAGCCTTTCCGCGATTATCACGCGTGGCTTGAGAAAACCTATCCTCTCGTGCACAAAGCCGCTCAAAAGACCGTTATAAACAACTACAGCCTCGTATTCAAGTTCACGGGCAAGAATCCGTCGTTGCTCCCGGGTGCGTTCCTTGCGCACCAAGACGTCGTTCCCGCACCCAAAGAGGGTTGGGATTACGAGCCTTTCGGAGGCACTATCGACGGCGGTTTTATCTGGGGACGCGGCACGCAGGATATGAAAGGCACGATGATTTCTCTTCTCGAAGCCGCCGAAAAACTTTTGAGCGAAGGTTGGCACCCCGAGCGCGACGTGTATTTCTGCTTCGGACACGACGAAGAAGCGTGGACCGAAGAGGGCGCGGCGCATATTTGCGAATGGTTCAAAAAGCAAAATGTCCGCCTCGAATATATCGTTGACGAGGGCGGCACGATTATCGACGGCAAAATGATAGGCGAGGACAAGTTATTCGGTCTTATCGCAACTTGCGAGAAGGGCAATATGAATATGACTCTCACCGTCGAGAAGGCGGGCGGTCACGCTTCCAATCCTTCAAAACCGTCCGCGGCGGCAATTATGGGAAAGGCGCTTGTAAAACTCGACAAGCATCCGATGCCGAGCAAATGGACGCCCGCAACCAAACAAACCTTCAAACTTATCGCTCCGCACGTCAAATTTCCGTTCAGATTCGTGCTTGTCAACAGAGATATTTTGAGTCCTCTTCTCAAATTCGTATTCAAAAAAATACCTCTCACCAACTCGCTCATCTCAACGACTTTTGCGCAGACCATGCTCCACGGCAGCGATGCGGAAAACGTCATTCCGCCCAAGGTCACGGCAAATATCAACACTCGTATAATCACGGGCGTTAGCAGTGACGAAGTGCTTGCATACACGCAAAAACTTCTCGGCAAAAACGTCAAAGTCGAAAGACACGGCAAGGGTACGGAAGCAACCGCAGTGTCGCCCATCGACGTCAAGCCTTGGCACGATCTCAACGTCGCAATCAAGCAGATTTTCCCGACGATGGTCACCGCACCGTATATGTTTATCGCAAACAGCGACAGCCGCTATTACGGCGACGTGTGCGACAATATTTATCGTTTCACGCCGTTTTTGATGACGCTCGACGACCAAAAACGCATTCACGCCATCAATGAGCGCGTGAGCATCGACGCAATGGAAACCGCAACCAAATTCTTTGCGCAATGTCTTGAGGTTATGAACAAATAACGTCGGTTTTTCCGATATCTAACCCTCTTAATCGCAATTTTGAAACAGCCGTGTCACACGGCTGTTTTCCTTTGAAAATAAGTGAAAAATTCTTGCAAAAAAAATCGCAAAATTCGTTCGGATCTTCCTTGCGTTTGCACTGTATGATTTAATGCGACAATGCGGATACAGGAGTAAAACTTTATAATGCGACAATTTGATTGATTTTTATGGTTTTATGTGTTACTATATTAAATAATAAATGTATATTGCATTGCTATTCTTTATTTTTTAGGGGGAAGCAACGTTGGAGTGGGGAATCCTTCTTGTGCTCGTAACTTTGATATTCGTGCTTTTGGCAGTCGTGATCTTGCCAAAGCGTTTTCTGCGTTTTGAGCGCAACGTCCACGTTCCCTCCGATCTCGGCACAAAAAAATTCAAAACGAAAGGCGGTCGCTCTTTCGTGTTCGAGCCGACTCCCGATACGAGAAAATATATCAAAAAATACGCAGTCATATGCGATACGAGCGGATCTAGGCTCGTGGTGGAACCCGATGCGAGCGTTTACCGTATCGCGTACGACGTTTTGTCGTTTGACGCAGAAGGCAATCTTATTTCCACCATAAACGTCGAGGAATCTTTTTCGGGCGAATACGGCGAGGCAACGTCGCTTCCTTTCGGTACGTCGAGAGTCAGCATCGTCGTCAAAAAAGTCAACGGAGAGGATATCGGCTCGCACGAAACGGTCGCGCTCAAAAGAAAGGGTTTGGCGGCTTATTTAGTGTTGTTTTTCCTGCTTGCGTTTGGTGAATGCGTGTGCGTAAACTTCTGTTTCGGAAAACTTTTCGGAGGTCTTTTCGGGGAGTCTTTCACACTGTCTTGGATAGGATTTGCCATAGCGGCGGGGGAGAGTTTTGTTTTTGATTTGATTTGTGCGATTCTCATCAGATCTTTTTACGGAAAAGGATCGAACAACAAAGTCAAAAAAGCAAAAGGAGGTCGAAAATGAGCGAATATAGCATTATCAAAAAAGGCATATTCGATTCCGCTCGTTCCGATTTTCCGTTTGCGGATCAGTATATCATTGCGCGAAAAGACGACAAAAAACTTTTGCTCGTTCGCATTTTCAATCCTCTTGACAAAACCGTCGACGGCGTCAAAGTGTCCGTAAAGACTTTTGACAAGGACGGTCAGGTAGTGTCCGAGGATATGTTCTCTTACGTTCTGACTTGCTCGGGTATGAGCAGAGCGCCCCTTCCGCAAGAGATTCAAATCGACGAAAAAGTCGTTTCTTGCGAAGTGGAAGTCAAATCGGTTGCATGCAACGGCGACACGCTTACCGTATCGGGCAAGCGAGTACGTCCCGTATACGACGACGCATTTTCGCAAAAATCCGACGTTGCGAGCGTCGCAAGCAAAGAAAGAGAGCAAAGCACCGTCGCTCCGAAACCGGGCAGACTTTTGCTTTTCGTGGTTGCGTGCTTTATGCTCGTGGCGATGCTCGTCACCATATTCGCAATCAACGGCTACGTCGTCACCCACGACGAATTTTCGATAAGCAGCGTCGAATATCGCTTTTTGAATTCAATGGACAAAGACGGGCCTATCGTCGTGACCGGCTATACGGGCATTGCGAGAAATCTCGTCATTCCTCAAGAAATCGACGGACACAAAATCGTTGCAATCGACGAGTCCGCGTTTGCAAACAACGGCTATATGCGATCGATGACCATAGACGCCGAAGTTTCGATTTCCAAAAATGCGTTCCGCAACTGCCTCGTGCTTGAAAAGGTCACGCTAAACAAACCCGTCAGCATAGACGAGGGCGCATTTTCGGGTTGCGTGAATCTCAAATCCGTTGAAATAAACGATACGTCAAAAATAGAGCGAATTTTTGCAGACACTTTCAAAAACTGCAACTCTCTCAAATCGTTCACGATACCTCAAAACGTCAAGAGTATTGCCGACAACGCCTTTGAGGGCTGCTACTCGCTCGAGAGCGTTTCGCTTCCCAACGGCTTGAGGATGATCGGAAATTCCGCGTTCAAAAACTGTTCTGCGTTGAAGAAAATCGAAATTCCGCAAAACGTCATCAATATGGGCTCAAGCGTTTTTGAGGGCTGCATCAATATCACCGATGTGACTCTTTCAAGAGTGTACGGCTCATATTTCTACAGTTTGTTCGGCAGTGAATGGGCAGTACCCTCATCGCTTTCGTCGATAACGTACAAGGGCGACGTCGTCGAACCGTATATGTTTTCGTTTTTGACTGACGTACAGACGGTTTCCTTGCCCAACGCAACGAGAATAGAGTCAGGCGCATTCAGTTCTTGCCCTTCGCTCGGATCCGTGTCTTTGTCCAAAAACCTTACGTCTATTGACAGCCTTGCGTTTTCAGGTTGTTATTCTTTAAGACAAATGAACATACCGCAAAGCGTGTCCTATATCGGCGACAGGGCGTTTAGCAATTGCTCTAATCTCGAGTCGGTAACTTTGCCCTACAACGTTCAATCCATAGAGGCTTCGACTTTTGCAGATTGCAGCAATCTTTCAAGTTTGATTTTGCCCGATTCGATACGGTATATCGGGGATATGGCGTTTGACAATTGCTATAGCCTTAAGGAATTGACCATACCCGACGGAGTCGAAAGCGTAGGAAGACATATATTGAGCGATTGCAGTTCGCTTGAAGAGTTGACTATGCCAAAACTTTTCGGCGGCTTCCTTGCATATGTCTTTGGCGGTGATTATTATTCCGATTACACGTATGTGCCCGAATCTCTTAAAAGTGTTACGATAAAGGACGAGATCGTTCCCGAGTACGCTTTCACAAATCTTTCATATATTAAGGAAGTATATCTTCCCAACGCTACTTCGATAGGGGAATATGCGCTTTTCCAGTGTTCTGCGCTTCAAAACGTTGAATTGTCGCTCGATATTCAGAGTATCGGCGAACACGCTTTTGAGAAGTGCTTCTCTTTGCAATCGATTGCTCTTCCGGAGGGAATCACTCGAATCGAAAACGGAACGTTTTCGGAGTGTGTGTCGCTCGCATACGTCGACGTCGCTTCCGATTTGACTTACGTGGGAGAGAGCGCATTCGCTTCGTGCGAACAACTCGTGTCAATCTATCTCGGCAATTTGCTTGAAGAAATTAGTTCTTTTGCTTTTTCAAATTGCAAAGCGCTTACGAGCGTCGTAGTTCCTTCAACTGTCACGAGAATAGGGGATTCTGCATTTTTCAATTGTGCTTCGCTATCTCAACTCGAATTGCATGAAGGTTTGTCTGAAATCTGTGCCAGCGCTTTTGCCGAGTGCAGTTCACTTAAGAGTTTGACGATACCGTCATCTGTTTCAAACGTGAGTGTTGGCGCTTTTGCCAACTGCATGATAGAAGATTTGACAATGCCGCAAGTTTTCGGCAATTATTTGGCGTTTATTTTTGGCGGACTCAACGGATACGGTGACAACTATATAATTCCGAGCACGCTTGTCAGTGTGACTATCACCGATTCGAACGTGCCCGAATACGCTTTTAGTCAATGTTCAAATATTCAAACCGTCACCATCGGCAATGCCGCCGTTGTTTACGATAATGCATTTTCTTACTGCTCGTCTCTTACGCAAGTGAATTTGCCCGAAACGCTGACAAGTATCGGTGAAAACGCGTTTTGCGGTTGTTCTTCGCTTTCTCAAATAGAACTCCCGTCTTCGCTTACGAACATAGCGCAAAGTGTGTTTTCAAGTTGTTCGGCACTTGAAAGCATCGTGATTCCGTCATCCGTTACAAGTATAGGGAGCGGTGCGTTTTCATACTGCTACGGCATCAAAGAAATCAATCTTCCGTCTGCATACGGAGATAGTTTTTCAAATCTTTTTGGATATTCGATGCCGAGCGAGTTGAAGAAAATTACGTTCGGTTCGACCACAGTACCGTCAAATTATTTCAGCGGTTGGTCAAACGTCGAAGAAATCGTTCTTGAAAACACGACCGAAATAGGTTCTTATGCGTTCAACAGTTGTTCTTCTCTGAAGAGCATAACGTTGCCGTCAACGCTTACAACGATAAACGATTGGGCTTTTTCGTATTGTTCTTCGTTGTCGAGCGTAGTGCTTCCGTCGTCACTGTCGGTGATTAGAGCTTATGCGTTTTACAATTGTCCATCGCTTATGAGCATTGTTCTCCCGTCATCGCTTACGTCGATTGATAGTGAGGCTTTTGCAAATTGCAATAAACTTTACGAAATATACAACTTGTCGTCCTTGCCACTTGTGAAAGGCTCTTGGGAGTACGGTCAAGTCGCACTAAAAGCCAAAATAATACACACGTCTTTGGATGAAGATCCTTTGTCAATTATTAAGACGCAAGAGGATATTGACATTATCAGAATAGGCGACGAATATCTTGCAGTGAAGTATCGCGGAAGCAACACCGAATTGACTCTCGGAGAATTGCACTATGACGGCGTTAAGGTGTCCGATTATTCGATAGAAAAGGGCTTTTTGAACGATTCTTCGGTTTCATCGCTTACCGTCGGAACGCAAGCACAGCTTACGGCAGAGTCATTTGCAAATTGCTACAATCTCACTTACGTCGACTTGAAAGACTCCATGGCATTTGAAATCCCTGATTCTTGTTTCAATAACTGCAGCAGGTTGACCACCGTTTTATTGCCTACGTATATGAACAGAATCGGAGCTTATGCATTCAGTTCTTGCTCCTCGCTTCAAAGCATAGATTTGCCGGCAGGGGCGAGCATCGGGGCTTATGCATTCGCATATTGCCACAATCTTGAAAGGGTCGTTCTGAACGAAGGTGTATCGTTTGACTATTCCAACAATTATGCTTTTGGCGATTGCTTTAATTTGTTTGAAGTGTACAACCTTGCAGGGCTCGATTTGAGTGATGCGTATTCAACGGGACACGTTGCCGCATATGCGCTCAAAGTGTACGACAGCGCTTCTGCCGCATCGCAGGTGACAAAGCTCAAAGACGATCAAGGATTCAAGTACGCTCTTTGCGACGGCCAAGCGCATCTGTATGGCTTTGAAGCAAATGAGAACCCATCCTATTATTATATTGATAATACTGTATTATTCAATAATAATACTTATCCTTGCTCTATTCGGTATATGGCATTCAATTCTTTGCCATGGGGAGCAAATCTTGTCGTATCCAAGCGAATCGTTTTTGACGATTCAAACTATAAGTGCTTTGGCAATTCTCCCAACATTTATTATTGCGGAACTCAAAGCGATTGGGAAGAGAACGTCGGATCTAGTGCGTGGGGATGGAACTCTTTGTGTTATCAGGCAAACTGTGTGCACGACTACGGTTATTGGGCAGAGATCAACGGCCAGATAATCACGAGTCCGTCCTTTGAGTCGAAAGTCACGAAAGAGGAGACTTGCACCAAAGAAGGCGAAATTGAAAACAAGTGTAACTACTGTGGAAAGAAGTTTTACACGACTATTCCGCCTTCTAATTGGAAACACGTAGTGTCAAACGGAAAATGCACGGAATGCGGTCTAACGGTTATCGAAATCACCGAGCAGAATATAAACGATTATTTCGATGTCGAATCGGATCCGGCATATCCGTTTGAGTGGGTAGACGGCGTGCTTGTGTCCACAAACAAGGGCTGTCAAGGCACTCGTTCGAGCATTACGCTGAGAGCCAAAAACGATTATGAAATAGCAATACTGTATTCTGTTTCTTCCGAAAGCAATTGCGACAACCTCATAATCCAAGCAAACGGAGAAGAAACGACGAGAATATCGGGAGAAATGACGGATAAAACGCTTTCAGCGAGTATGCTTGCAAATTATACGCTGACTTTCATCTATGAAAAAGACGGAAGTGTCGATTCGGGCAATGACGTAGCCAAAATTCTCAAAATCTATATATACGAACGGAGTTGACAATGTTAGATTACAAAAAGACAATTGAAAATCTCACCAGAGAGCAAAAGATAGCGTTGCTATCAAATGCCGCAACTGCGCTTGACGGCGTCGATCCTGTGGCATTCGCTCCTTTTGACGACGACAGCGAGGAGTCAAGCCGTTTCCCGTCGTTGAGGGCGGTCACTCGTTCGTGGAATAAAGATCTTGCTTCGAGTGTTGCAAGCGGAATTGCCGAGCAGGCAAAAGCGGAAGGCAAAAACGCTCTCGTTTTGGGCAAAAATCTGTCTATGTGCAACCCGTATTTCGACGGGCTTTCGGAAGATTCGTATCTTGCAGGCAGAATGGGCAACGCCTTCACAAGCGGCACGAAGGCAGTAAACGGCACAATCGGCGTATGCGAAATCGGCATTGACAACTTGCAAAAGACCTATCTTGACGAGAAAATCGACGTCGGCACGTCGTACAAATTCTTCGTCGAGCCCGCACTCAGCGCAATGAAAGGCTCTGCGCAGTGCGTTGCGCTTTGTGAAAACGGAGCGGACAATGCGCCTCTTATGCGTTCGGTCGTTGAAAACGCAAAAAGAAACGGTATCGTCGCAAGAAAAGGGCTCGACGCCAAGCAAACTCTCGAAGCGGCGTTGAAAGGCGAAGTCGTGTTCGGCGGCAAGGACGACGAACTCAGAAAAGTTATGGACGCATACGACGATTTGTCGCAACAAGTCATCGCAGGGCGCAGAACTCGTGAGGAGTTGGCGGCGGCAGTGTCCGAGAAGAAAGCCATATCCGACGACAGTTTCGACGAAGCGCTTGAAAATGCGTTGAAACTTATAGATTATTGCAATCAGGACAAGTTTGCACCGCAAGCCGCGGCTCATACGTTTGCAAACGATATTGCGCTTTTGAAGCGCGCTTGCACGGAATCTTCCGTTCTTCTCAAAAACGAAAACGACGTTTTGCCGATTGAAAAGGGCAGACGAGTCGCGCTTTTGGGGATAGATGCCGAAAAGAGCATCGGCAATCAAGCGTTTTACGACGTATTTGAAGAGTATTGCTCTACGAAAGGTTACGTCTTTATGGGATATGCGCCTGCAAACGGCGACGATAACGACTTTGACGAAAGGGCAAAAAATATCTGCGCAAACGCCGACGTAATCGTGTGCGTTTTTGCAAAAGACGAAGAAGAGCACTCGACTTTGAGTCTGCCTTTCGACTGTCAGAAACTTGCAAGAGAACTTTCCGATTATTCCTTAAAATCCGTGGCGGTGGTATTTTCCGATTCTCCGCTCGATATGAGTTTTGACAAGGCGTTTTCGTCGGTACTTTTCGTTCCGCAAAGCGGAGAAATGCTGTTTGAAAGCGTGTGCGATATGATTTTCGGCAAAGAATCTCCATCGGGCAGGCTTCCGTTTACGCTCCACGACAGAGCGGACGATTATTACGCTCAAAGACGCAGAGCAAAGTCCTATCGCAAAATCGGCTCGTTCGTGGGTTACAGATATTACGACACCGCAAACGTAGAAGTCAAATATCCGTTCGGCTTCGGATTGAGTTATGCGGATTTCGAGTATTCCGACCTTTCGGTGAAGGGCGACGAAGTGTCGTTTACGGTCGCCAACGTTTCTCAAAGACAGGGCGACGCAGTATGTCAGATCTATCTCGGCAGAAGTGACGAAAATTTGCCGTATGCAAAGAAAGAATTGGTTGGATTTACGAAAATTTCGCTGAATCCGAGCGAAAAGAAAACCGTTCGCATGAAGATAGAAGCACCCTACGAGTACGACGAATCCAAGCGCGCATTCCTCAAAGACGGCGGGAAGTACGTCGTATACGTTTGCGCGAGTGCAACGGACGTCAGACTTTCGGGCAATATCGCGCTCAAAGGCGATTCTGTCAAAAGACCGAGCGCAAAACTGTCCGATTACATACCCGTTGCGTCCGAAGACAACAAAAAAGAATACAGATTCGACGGCATAGAGCACAGGAAAAAGAACGTCGGAGGCATTTTGATTTCCGTTTTGTTTATGCTTGTAGGCGTTGCCGTCGATGCGTTGCTTTATTTTGAAAAAGACATGTTTGACGCCACGGTATTTTGGGTTATCGTCGCGGTTGCCAATTTACTCGTGCTTTCAAGCATAATCGCGCTTATCACTTTTTCTACAAAAGGCAAAAAGAAAAAGAAAGTCGTATCCGACAAAATTTCGTCCGTGGCGGCGAAAGAAAACGACCTTTTCAAAGAGGCTTTTCCTGACACCGATCCGCTTGCGGCGCTCAACGACTCCAAGAAGTCAACCTCGCAAAGAAAGCGCAATTACGACGATGCGGAGTGGTTCGATTTCGACAAAAAATACGGATTCGACGTTATGTTTGCCGATTTCAAAACCTATTGCAAAGAAAGAGGATTCGTGCTTTCGGACAACACCGTTCGCAGTACGCTGAGTGCGATTGCCTCGTCAAGAATAATCGTCGTTGACGCCGATGAAAAGACTTTTCACAACTTCGTCGTTTTGGCAAGCGGCTATTTCGGCACGAGACCTTATTTTGACGTGGTCAATCCGACCTTGATCAAGAGCAGGATGCTCAAAACCGACAAGGACGGAGCGCAGGTAGGAAGCGGATTTGCCTCTGCGTGTATGAGTGCGAAAAACAAGGGTAAAACCGTGTTCTATATGCTCAAAAACGTTGATTTTGCAAACACGGCGTATCTCAACGATTTGTGTGAATCCGCAAAGCACGCAAGAAAGCGCGATACGTCGGGTTCGACTGGTTGCGCCGTAACCGAAAACTTGCGCGTGTGTATAAGGAAAAACGGTTGGTGCGTTCCCTCCGCTCTTGCAAAAGTGAGCGCGCTCGTTCGTCCCGAAATCGAGTTCACCGTCGAGTCCGCAACCAAAACTACGCTCAAAGTGCCCGATTATCGTCAACTCGTCTACACGTCCGATTCCGCGGTGAAAAACTTTGCCATGCGAGAGGACAGATGGAAGAAACTCGACAAGGAAGAGGGCGAAATTGCCGAATCCGTTGATTACGTTATCGACAACAAAGATTGGCAGAGAATAGAGCGTTTTTCAAGCGCGTTCATAGCGATGAGCGATTTGTCCGAGGACAAGGCGGACGCTGCGTACGATTCCGCTCTTGACGAAACGCTGTTTGCAATTTTGATAGAAAATATGCTAGGTTGCACGGCAGACGTCAAAAAGGACGACTGGTCGCTTGCCTCGTCTATTGAGCGCAATTTCGGCGACGTCGTGCCCAAATCCGTAAGGGAAGTAAGAAACGCCGTTGAGGCCGCAGGAGGCAAAGATGACTGATTTGATTTTGGCACTTGACCTCGCAGGGTTCAATATCATGGATTTGCTTATGTCCAAGACGGCAATCATCATTTACGCCGCAGTGTTGGCGGTGCTTCTTATAGCGTTGATGATATCTTTGATTTTCAAAGACTCGAAAGGACCAAAAAAGATTCAGGCAAACGTATCTTACAAGCAATCCGACGACAAATCTTCCTCGCAAAAGACGTCAAAGACGAGCGATTCCGCCCCCGAAGCGTTGCCCGTCGTTCAGGCAGTGCCCTCCGCTCAAACGCCCGCAGTCACGGACAAGAACAAAAAAGCGGACAAAAAGAAAGAAAACGAGGGCGTGGGCAGATTCTGTATGCTCACGGATATAGAGAAGCGCAAGGATTCGTTCTTAAGAGAATCCTATGATGAAAACGTCACGCTCAAAGACTTCTGCGATTCCTTCCGTGCGTTTGCGGCAAGCAGAATGAGACTGTATTACGACATTGAGGATATAAGAAGATTCGTCGCAGGCATGGGCGTATCTCACATATTGATTCTTCAAGGTATGTCCGGTACGGGTAAAACGAGTTTGGCGCACGCGTTCGGCGCGTTCGTAGAGAATCCATCCACGATAATAGCCGTGCAACCTATGTGGAAAGAGCGTACGGACCTCGTGGGATATTACAACGAGTTCACCAAGAAGTTCAACGAAACGACGCTTCTTGAAAAGATGTACGAAGCCAACTATTCCAAGGAAATGTACGTCACGGTTTTGGACGAAATGAACATAGCGAGAGTTGAATACTACTTTGCGGAGTTTCTTTCTCTTTTGGAACTCGTGAATCCGGACGAGAGGTATTTGGACGTAGTATCCGACAAGATGGACGACGATCCGCCGCAACTGAAAGACGGCAGGATAAAGTTGCCGCCTAATATGTGGTTCGTAGGCACGGCAAACAACGACGACAGCACGTTTGCAATCTCGGACAAGGTATACGACAGAGCAATGGTGCTTAATTTGGACAGCAAATCCGAAGCGTTCTACGCCAAGAAGGCGAAGAACGTACATATAAGGGCAGAGAAGTTTGAAGAACTTGTTGAGGACGCAAAGCGAGAGTACAAGATAACCGAGAGGAATATGAGAAGACTCGAGGAGTTGGACAAGTACTTGATATCGCATTTTCATATCACGTTCGGCAACCGAATCATGAGACAGATATTGAATTATATTCCTATCTACGTAAGTTGCGGAGGGAAGGAGATAGACGCATTGGACGATATATTGTCCAAGAAGGTAATAAGGAAGTTGGAAACGCAGAATCTCATGTACGTGGGAAGCGAATCCGAGAAGTTGTGCGCGTATCTTGACGAGTTATTCGGCGGCAAGATGACGATATGCAAAGAGCACGTACGTAGAATTGCAAGAAACGGCTAAGGTAACGAAATGAAAAACTTGATTGCTTATTTCAGAGCTTTGGTTTCACTCAAGAAAGCGGTTGCCGAGAATACGGAACACGCTGCTTTTCTCGATGCCGTAAAGCAATCCAATCCCAAAAAAGACAGGCTCGAAGTGACGCGTTATCGTTGCACGATCGACGAGGATTGGATCAACCGAATCGACGAGGGACTCGAAGCCATTGCAAAGGCGATTGCCGAAGAGAGGCAGTTCATTTTGTCAAACGGTGAAATCGTCCCGATAGAGAAAATCAAGCACGTTTCAAAGGATTCAGTATCTCACCTTGCAAGGCACAGCAATCTTATCACCAAGTTGCCCGAAGAGGGCGAAGACCTGATGCCCGAAAAGTTGTATACGGTTGAACGATACAACGATTACGCAGTGTACGAAAATCGCTTTTTGTATATGCTTTTGCGTTATATCAACGACTTCGTGAGCATCAGATACAACGAAATCGTCAAGTATTGCAGCAGTTATTACGCCACGCTTACGATGGACAAGTCCGCAGAGAAGCCGGGCAGAAAACTTGCATACGCAACGACGCTCGTAGAGCAAAGGACGGACGACAAATTCCTGCTCGAAAACAGCGATTGCAAGGAGATGATCGACAAAATCAACGTTTTGCTCAAAAAGGTGTCCGTGCAACTTTCCACGCCTCTTATGCAAGAGGTCGCAAAAGTGGCGATGCTCAAACCGCCCGTCACCAAAACCAACGTATTGCAGATGGACAGAAACTTCAAAGCGGCGTTTGCGCTTTACAGTTTCATCATCTCCTACAAGAAGCAGGGCTACGAGGTCGAAGAAGTCAAAACCGTTATGAATCCTTTCTCGGAGGATACGGCAGACGATTTTGCGCAAGGCGTTATGATGTCGTCTTTCATCGCGTACGAGTACGGTTTGGGGCTTCAAAAAGCCATAAAAGAGCAGTACGAACTCGACGAAAAAGAGCGCAAAGACAAAGAGTTTTTCGAGAAACTCGAAAGGCTCAAAAAGAGAGTCAAAGAGAACGGCTGTTCTTTGGAAGAATACGCGATTCTTCTCGAGGAAAGAAACAAAAAACTCGAAAAAGACAACGAAGAACTCGGCTTGTGCAAACAAAAAATCGCAAAGCAGAAAGAGAAAATCGACAAACTCAATCAGGATATATCCGCGCTTTCGGGTGAAATCGAAAATCTGAAGAAAGAAATCGAAAATCTGAACGTAGCGCATCAAGAGGAAATCAATGCGCTTGAAGCGCGTCACGAGGCACTCCTCAAAGCGCAACAAGAGAAATTTGCGGGCGAAAAGCAAGCAATGCTTTCTTCCTTCGAGGCGCAAAAAGCGCAACTCAACCGAAATCACGCAGAAGAAATCGCTCTGCACACGCAAAAAGAGCAAGCGCTTCAAGAGCAAATCAGACAAAATCAACTTGCTTTTGAAAAAGAAAAACGGCAAATCGATGCGCGACACGCCGAAGAAGTTCGCAATCTAGGCGAAACGATAGCAAACGGCAATGCGCAAATAGACGCTTTGAAAGAGCAAATCGTGATGCTCAACGGACAGATGACCGCAATCAAAGCGCAAAAAGGACTCATCGGTAAGGACGAAGATTTCTCGAGCAAGGAAAGATACGACGAGCTCGAAAATCAAATTAGAGTTCTGAAAAAGATATACGACGAGGAGTGGAAAAAAGTCAAAAAGAAAATCAAGGAAGAAAAGGGCTTTTACGCTATGACTCTCAAGAGCGAAAAAGAGAAGATGAAAGCGGAAAAAGAGAATGCAAAAGCGCAAAAAGCCAAATTGAAATCCGAAAAGCGCGCCGAAACTATGCAAGAGGTCAGAAACGACGGCGTTTTGCAAGAAGCGGAGCAAAAAGCAAGCGACGCTCAATCGGATATAAATCAAGCGACTGATGTGAAAGACGCTCAAACACCCGTTGCGCCGAGCGTAAACGAGGCAAAAGAAGTCAAACCCGAAAGCGGCAATTCCGCCTCGGATTCGCAATCTGAAATCAATCAACTCGAAGAGATAATCTGAAAATAATATGAGGAAGAAAAGAAACGACAAAAAACCGGTTGCCGCAAGATTGTTCTTGTGCGTACTGATACTCGTGTTTGCGGGTCTTTTGGCATACTCGCTGTACGCATATATCTCCGACGGCAACGAAGAGTTGGCGTATATACGCTCCGAAACGCTATATATAGTCGTCGGTTGTGCACTTTTGCTTCCTTTGCTCATAGTGTCCCTTCTCATACATATGGCGGCGGACAAGAGAAGAGCCAAGCGCGAGAAGATAGAAATCGAGATGCCTGCGCCCAAAGTGGCGATTCAGCAACCTATCGATTCCGCGACGAAAGACGCAACCTCCGCTCAAACGCCCGCAGTCACGGACAAGAACAAAAAAGCGGACAAAAAGAAAGAAAACGAGGGCGTGGGCAGATTCTGTATGCTCACGGATATAGAGAAGCGCAAGGATTCGTTCTTAAGAGAATCCTATGATGAAAACGTCACGCTCAAAGACTTCTGCGATTCCTTCCGTGCGTTTGCGGCAAGCAGAATGAGACTGTATTACGACATTGAGGATATAAGAAGATTCGTCGCAGGCATGGGCGTATCTCACATATTGATTCTTCAAGGTATGTCCGGTACGGGTAAAACGAGTTTGGCGCACGCGTTCGGCGCGTTCGTAGAGAATCCATCCACGATAATAGCCGTGCAACCTATGTGGAAAGAGCGTACGGACCTCGTGGGATATTACAACGAGTTCACCAAGAAGTTCAACGAAACGACGCTTCTTGAAAAGATGTACGAAGCCAACTATTCCAAGGAAATGTACGTCACGGTTTTGGACGAAATGAACATAGCGAGAGTTGAATACTACTTTGCGGAGTTTCTTTCTCTTTTGGAACTCGTGAATCCGGACGAGAGGTATTTGGACGTAGTATCCGACAAGATGGACGACGATCCGCCGCAACTGAAAGACGGCAGGATAAAGTTGCCGCCTAATATGTGGTTCGTAGGCACGGCAAACAACGACGACAGCACGTTTGCAATCTCGGACAAGGTATACGACAGAGCAATGGTGCTTAATTTGGACAGCAAATCCGAAGCGTTCTACGCCAAGAAGGCGAAGAACGTACATATAAGGGCAGAGAAGTTTGAAGAACTTGTTGAGGACGCAAAGCGAGAGTACAAGATAACCGAGAGGAATATGAGAAGACTCGAGGAGTTGGACAAGTACTTGATATCGCATTTTCATATCACGTTCGGCAACCGAATCATGAGACAGATATTGAATTATATTCCTATCTACGTAAGTTGCGGAGGGAAGGAGATAGACGCATTGGACGATATATTGTCCAAGAAGGTAATAAGGAAGTTGGAAACGCAGAATCTCATGTACGTGGGAAGCGAGTCCGAGAAGTTGTGCGCATATCTTGACGAGTTATTCGGCGGCAAGATGACGATATGCAAAGAGCACGTGCGCAGAATAGCAAGAAACGGCTAAGGAGCGATCGATTATGGCCAGAGGAAAAACGACATATCTTATCGGTGCGCTGATTATCTGCATAATTGCGATACTTGCAGTGACTATAGGATTGACGGCAGGCGGGGTTGTTGACTTGTTCAGCACCACCGTCACTTTCCGCACGGGCTCGGCAACTTACGAATACGACGGTTTACCCAAGACGTTAAATCAATGGTCGATAAGCAAAGGCGCACTCAAAAAAGGACACACCGCACAAGTCACCGTCACGGGCAAACAGACCGAAGTCGGTTCGAGCGGAAACACGATGAGTGTTGCGATTTTTGACAAAGAAGGCAACGACGTCACTAATATCTACAGCATTAAATACGACATAGGCGATATAAAAGTTACGAAACGTGTTCTCGAAATCGAAAGTATCGACGCCGAAAAGGAATACGACGGTCAACCGTTGATTGCTGACGGCTACACGATAACGAACGGCACCGTCGCTCCCAAGCAAACTATCGTCGCAACCGTTACGGGTTCTATCACCGAGATAGGCGAAACCGACAACACGTTTGACGTGAGAATTATGCAAGACGACGCCGACGTCAGCGACAATTACGACATAAGGCTCAAAACGGGCAAACTCGCAGTGACAAAGCGCAAAGTCACCGTCAAAACCGCCGACGCACAAAAAGTGTACGACGGCAAACCGCTGTTCGACCACAGTTGGGAAATTACGAACGGAAGTTTGCTTGACGGACACCGCCTTGACGTCGAAGTCACGGGCGTTATAACCGAAATAGGAATAACCGACAACGTTGCTACCGTGTATCTCGACGCGGGCGACGAGAGCATGGCAAACAACTACGAACTCACCGTCGAATTCGGAAAACTCAAAGTCGCGCTTGCCGAAATCAGCGTAAAGACGGGCTCGAAGTCCAAGATATTCGACAACAAGCCGCTCGTTTGTGAGGAATACGAAATAGTCGGCGGAGAACTTAAGCGCGGACATACGCTTGACGTCAAGTTTGCAAACGACGCCGTTGCGGCAGGCACTTACGACAACGAGGCGCAATTCTTCGTATACGACGAAAACGGAAACGACATAACGGATTTGTATATCATCGACACTGAATTCGGACAACTTGAAATATTGCCGCTCGAAGTCACTTTTGAGAGTGAGGACGAGAGCAAAGAATACGATGCTACTCCGCTTGAGGGCAACGCCGAAACTTGCAAAATCATAGGTGGCGGTTTGCTTGACGGGCACACCGTTTCGTTCAGAATGGCGGGCAGTCAGACCGATGCAGGCGAGTCGGACAATACGTTTATCGCGATTATTCTCGACGAGTCGGGCAACAACGTAACCAGCAGTTATATAGTCAATTTCGTTTACGGAAAACTCAAAGTCACACCTGCGCCTTTGGTTATCAAATCGGGAAGCGCAAGCAAGACGTACGACGGAAAACCGCTGACGTGCAACGAAGTCCAAGCCGAACCCTTGCCGTCGAGCGGAGGATTGAAAGGCAACGATTATTTCGATATAGATTCCATTATGTTCGTCAATTCGCAAACGGACGTGGGAAGCATTGACAACGTCGTTGCAAACATAGTCATAAGAAACGAAGAGGGCAAAGACGTCACGGGCAATTACGACGTCACGACCGTTTGGGGCAAACTCACGGTGCTCAAGGCGAAGTTGCAAGTTCGCGCAGGCTCGAAGACCAAAGCGGACGACGGAGAGCCGCTCACCTGCGACGAGTTTTTCGTCGAACCCGAAGAGAACGTTGCCGACGGTGAAATCGTCGATGCGGTCATCGAAGGCGAGCAGGTTGGCGTAGGCACGTCGGACAACGTCGTCGTATCCGTTTCAATCACCGACGCAAGCGGCAACGACAAATCGTTCAACTACGAAATTACGACCAAAGACGGCACGTTGCGCATCACGGGCGATCGTCCCAACGCCCCCGGTCTCGATACGAGCGGCAGTACGGGCGGAGGTCCTGAAGGCGACGAATCGCAAGAAAAAGTCGTATGTATGAAGATAAAATCAGACAAGGGAGGAAAAATCTATCTTCGCATCAAGAGCTTCGGCGATTACGTCGGCGGTTGGCAAACTGCGCAGGATTTCGGAAGCACTCTCGACGGAGATTACGGATTTGCATATCTCACGGGCACGTTGCTTGAGGATAGCGGCTTCGTCCCGTCGAAAATAGAAATAGAAAATTACACACCCAACTATCTGCTGCCGTACTATCTTTCCATGCAGGAGAGCGCCTACGAAGTGCAGAGCAATGACATAGTTTTTGACGGAGATACGTCGCAAACGTATTCTGCGTTGTTCTATGCATTCGACTATGTTAACGACAGAGAAAAACTCGTTGAGAGAACGACTTATACGTCGCAAGAGAGCGCATATTACGGGTATGCGCAATCCGTTTATACCGTAATGAACGATTCGACGCGCGCGTACATGGATCAGATTATTGCCGAAAACTGTTTTGACAAAAACGATCCCGACGTCATCGGCAAGGTTGCAAGTTACGTTCAATCTGCGGCGGAGTATTCGATGAAATACGACCGCACTCTCGATTCGCAACCCGACGTTGCGGTTGCATTTTTGAGAGATTACAAACAAGGCGTATGCAGACACTACGCAACCGCCGCAACTATGCTTTATCGTGCGCTTGGTTTTCCTGCAAGATACACCATAGGCTATGCGGCAGACGCAAAAGCGGGCAAGTGGACGGAAGTTACGGGCAAGCAAGGTCACGCTTGGACGGAAGTATACGTTCAAGGCGTAGGCTGGGTTGAAGTCGAAGTTACGGGCGGTGATTCTGCAGGCGGTTCCGGCAGCGGCTCGGGAAGTGGTTCCGGCAGTGGATCGGGCAGCGGTTCCGGCAGCGGTTCGGGCAGCGGCGCAGAAAATAAAGGCGTGACGCTGACGCCGACTACGCTTGCAAAAGAATATCACAAAGAGGCAATCTATCTCGACGCGTCCGAAATCAAAACCGTGACCGGATTCAGCAATTTTGAAAAGATGGGATACACCTACGACGTCGTATGCACTGGCACGCTTTCGCAGCCGGGCAAGGGCAAGAGTTCGATAAAGAGCATCACGATATACGACCCCGCCGGAAACGACGTTACGGAAACGCTTTCGTTTAATTTGCAAGAAGGCGAATTGCAACTGTACCTTTACAAAGCAACCGTTACGACGGAAGGGGCGGAGAAGTATTACGACGGCAAAGAACTGTCAAACGACAACTACACGGTTGAAGGGCTTCAATTGAGACACGTTGCAACCGTAAAAACGGAAAAAACCCAAACGACCGTCGGCAAAATTGCCAACGATCCGACGGTAAGCATAGTGGATGAAAAGGGCGAAGATCAGACGGATTATTACAAGATCGACAAAGTGTCGGGATTTTTGACCGTGAAGGCAAGGAAGTTGACGATAACGTCCGCCTCTTTGACGGAGTCGTTCGGAAATCTTGACGGAGAACCGCTTGAATGTGATCAATACACGTATACCGAGCGTGACGACGAAAAGGGAGAAGGACTTGCAGAGGGGCATACGCTCCAAGTGAAAATCACAGGCTCGCAAGACGGATTCGGTATGAGCGACAACACGATAGAAAGCGTCGTAATAGTCGACCAAGACGGCAACGACGTGACGAAATATTATGCGCTGACGCTTGAAGAAGGCAAACTTATCGTTATGCCGTAAAAGAGGTAAAATCGGTATGAGATACAACAGTTACGAACAAAGAGTAGATAAGATGGTCAAAGCGAAGAAATTTGTTCTTCGCCATCTTGTCCTTATTGTCTGTTTGAGTATTCTTGCCGTAGCAACGGTCGTTTGCTTGTGCTCGATAAAGGGCACCGTTATAGAAGGGGACGCCCCCTTGAGTTTCGAGTACGGACAGGATTTTGAATATGAAGCCTCGGCAGTATTCAATTCCGTGACTTACCAGTTCAAAGCCGAAGGCAGTGACGAATGGACGAGCGTAGTTCCCAAGGAAGTTGGAACGTACAGCGTTCGCGCCGTTTCCAACGGCTTGTTCGGCGACGTCCGATACGGCGAGGTAAAGACTTTCACCATCAGCCCGAAGTCGCTTGACGTCACCATAAAAGAGGACAGCGTGACCTACGGTGAAAACCCGACGTTGCAAGCAGATCTTGCCAAAGGCGACGTCATCGAGTGTTCCGAATTCGATTTTGCCGATTTCACCAAAGAAACCACAACCGTCAAACCCGATTCCGAATCTTTGGTCATCAGAAATTCCGACGGCAAAGACGTCACGTCCTCATACGAAATCAACATAGTCGAAAAATCGATCAAATTCACAAAACGCGCAATTGAAATCGTCATATCGGGCGATGAAAAGGTGTATTTTGCAGGAAACCTCACAATTCACGCCTTTGAAGTCAACGAAGAAAAGGGCACTTTGGCATACGGCGATAACGTCAGTATGGATTTTTCAAAGAGCATCATCGACGTTGGCGAAATTGAAAACACTCCCGAAAATTTCCGCATAACCAACACGCAAGGTCAAATCGTCACCGACAGATACGAAGTGACCAAAGTCGTAGGAACGCTGAAAATCACCAAGCGCCATCTCATCATCTATCCGAGCGGAGCAAGCAAGGTTTACGACGGTACGCCTTTGAGTTGTGCCGCCTACGATCAGAACAGAATAGAAGGCGACGGACTTGCCGGCAAGGACTACATATCTCAAGTCACCGCGCTCAATTCAATCACAACCGTTGCCGAATCCGAATCAGAAAACACAGAGGTCAATCACAATCAGATAGATATCAGAATTAGCGATCCCAATCGTAAAGACGCCGACGGCAAAGACCTTGACGTCACGCACGATTACAACATAATCTACTACAGGGACGATTCAAAACTCACTATCACGCCTCGTCCAATCACCGTAACGTCGGAAGGCGCAAACAAGGTTTACGACGGCACTCCGCTCGAGAGTACAAATTTCGATTGCACGGAAGCGAGCCAAAGCAACCCAAACGAAGGACTTTTGTCAATTCACGATATATTTCCCGTGTCTAATGCGTCAATCCAAAACTATGTGGACGGCGGCATTGAAAATACGATTGAAGTTTGCATCAAGGAAGGCGACGAGGACGTCACCGCAAACTATGCAATCACTTACGATTTCGGCACTTTGACCATTTTGAAGCGTCCTATCACCATAACGGCAGGAAGCGCCGACAAAACGTACGACGGCACAGCGCTTTCGTGCAATTCGTTCACGTATACTCTTCCTTCCGACGAAGTCGGAACAGGACTCGTTTGCGGCAGAATAACGCTTACGATAGCAGGTTTGCAAACGTTGGCAGGCGAGTCAACGAACGCCGTCGTTGACGGCAGTGTACTTATCTACGACGACAACGACGTAGACGTCACGGACAATTACGATATAACCACACAAGTAGGCACTCTTACGGTCACACAACGCCCGATAAAGATTCAACCAACACACAAAACCAAGATATACGATGCAACGCCACTTGTATCTCGCGACGTCGACGTTTTGGTTGAAGACGGCTTTATGGCATTGGTCGACGGAGAATCTATCGTATGCAAACAAATGGGTTCGATTGCCACCGCAGGCAGTGAAACCGTTTCGCTCACCGCCGATGACGTTACAAACGGCGATTTCAAGATTTATTCGGGCGAATTCGACGTTACGGACAGTTATGCCATTACGTTCGTAGACGGCGTTTACGAGATTGAAAAACGTCCGATTGCGGTGAAGCCCGTTGACAAAACCAAAGTATACGATGCCGAAGTGCTTACGTCCGATGAACTCCAAGTTCTTGACAAGGACGGATTCTATGCGCTCGTTGACGGACATAAACTCTCTTGCGACACGATGGGTGCGATCGTCAATGTCGAATCCGAAACGGTATATGCAAGCAGCGTTCGAGTATTCGATGCAACCGGCAATGAAGTCACCCCCAACTATGCAATCGATTCCAATACATCCGGCACGTTTACGATCACGCCTCGTCCGATCACCGTAACGTCGGAGGGCGCAAGAAAAGTTTACGACGACGTCGATTTGTCAAACGACAACTTTACGTACACGCAACAGAGTGAAAACGAAGGTCTGCTCACCGACAAAGGACACAACATTGCCGCAGTTGAATTTGCAACGCTTCGTGACGTTGGCGAAATAGAAAACCGCATTATCGTTCGCATCACAAAAGGCGATGAACCCCTGACCCAAAACTACGATATCACCTACGTTTACGGCAGACTCGAAGTCACGCCTCGTCCAATCACTCTCACCGCCAACAGCCAAACGAGAATGTACGACGGCACTGCGCTTTATGACGACGGTTTCTCCGTTGAGGAATTCGATATTGAAAGCAACCGCGGCAGAATTGAAGGACACGAGATCAATGCAACCGTAAAGGGCAGCATAACCAATGTCGGTGACGTTTCGAATATCATCGTCAAAGAATCTGTGGTCATCACGAGCGGAGAGCGCGACGTCACGCGCAACTACGATATAAGTCTTGCCGACGGCACTCTTACCGTCATCCATCGCCCGATAGTAGTCGTAAGTCTTTCGCAAACTTTCGTATACAACGGAAAGGATCAATCCTACGAAGAGTTTGACGTCACGGAAGGCGAAGGCATAACGGACGGAAAAGGTTCGATAATCAACGGACAGATCTCGAAAGTCGTCAACAACACAACGATACAAAACGTAAATGAAAGCGGCAAGGACAACGTCCTTGAAATCAGTATATTCGACGGCGATACCGACGTCACGGACAACTATACGATTGATTATCAGTCGTATGGCAAATTGACTGTAACCAAACGTCCGATCACCGTCACCGCCAACAGCCAAACGAGAATGTACGACGGCACTCCGCTCGTTGACGGCGGAGTCAGTGCCGATCCGTTCAATGAAGAAAACGGTACGGGCATAGTTGACGGACATGTTGTCACGGCAACCGTAAAGGGCAGTATAACCGACGTCGGTAGTGAAGCGAATATCATTATCGAAGGCTCTGTCGTTGTCAAAAACGGCGACGAAGAAGTTACGCCCAACTACGAGATAACCACACAAGTAGGCACGTTGACGGTCACAGTCCGCCCGATAAGAGTGCAAACCGCAACGGCGAGTTTCGTATACGACGGAAAAGAGCACTATTGCGACGATTTTGAAGTCGTAAGCGAGATAAAAGTCGCAGACAATCAAACGGCATCCGTTACGGCAAAGCCTTCCGTGCAGAACGTTTGGGACGGTACGATCGAGAACAAGTTGACCGTAGTCATTTACGACAAAGACGGCAAAGACGTCAGCAAAAACTACGAAATCACCTACGAGTACGGTGATATCAACGTCACGCCTCGCCAAATAAAGATCACGGCAGGCAGTGCCGAGAAAGTCTACGACGACGAGCCGCTCTCTTGCTCCGACTACTACGTTGAATCTACAGACGGCGATAGAGGCCTTGCGCCCTCACAACGCGCAGAGGCAAGCGTGGTTAAGCTCTCCGTTATTACTTACACGCCCACGCCTCAGCCAAACAGAATTGATCCCGCAAGCGTCGTTATATACGACCAAAACGGACAATCCACCATAGGCGAACATTCCGTCAAAGAGAATTACGAGGTTGAATTCGTTGACGGCGAACTTATCGTAAACAAGCGCCCGATAACCGTAACGGGTGTTTCGGACGAGAAGATTTACGATGCAACCGGACTTTTCAACAATGAATTTACTTACACGAAATACGGCAAAGACGAAGGCTTGCTTGAAAATAGAGAGCATAAAATCAGCAAATACAAATTTGCTACGCTTACCGATGCAGGTGAGATCGAAAACGTAATCACCGTCAACATAACAGTCGTACGTCAAAACGGCTACGAGGAAAACGTTACCGAAAACTACAAGATCACTTACGTTTACGGCACACTCAAAGTCACGCCTCGTCCTATAACCGTAAAAACGAAAACGATGAGTTTCGTATACAACGGAAAGGAACAATTCTGCGAAGAGTTTAACGTCACGGAAGGCGAAGGTATAAAAGGACAAAATCCGATAGCCAACGGGCAAGAAGCAAGAGTCGCAAGCAACACGAAGATACAAAACGTCAAAGAAAGCGGCAAGGACAACGTCCTTGAAATCAAGATATTTGACTTTGAAGGCAATGAAATAAATCTCAAAAACTATGCGATAACGTACGAATACGGCACTTTGAGCGTCACTCCGCGCCCGATTGCCGTCAAACTCACAGACAGAAAAAAAGTTTACGATGCTCTCCCGTTCGTCACCGACCAAGTCGAAGTGATAAGCCTTGAAAACACGATGCCCATCGTTGACGGACACTATGTGCAAATCGATTCCGTTGGCGACGGTATCGTCGATGCAGATACGTACAAAGTCGGATTCAAGACAGCCTACATTTTCGATGCAAACGGCAATGACGTCACCGACAACTATGCCATAACTATGGTTGAGGGCACGCTCACGATCCTCAAGCGCAAAGTCACCGTTACGGCAGGCAGCGCAAGCAAGGTTTACGACGGCAAGGCGCTTTGGTGCAAAGACGTGACGATCGAAGAGCAAAACGGAGATAGGGGAATCCTCGTCGGATTGCATTCTGCAAGCGCAAAAGTCAACGAGTTCAGCGTTACCGACTGGTCGGATACCATAAGATACAACACGATTGACGAGGCAAGTTTCATCGTTACGGCGGCGGACGGCAACGACGTCACCCGCAACTACGAGCCGCAGTTTATCAACGGTGAGTTGACGATATACAAGCGCCATATCACGATCACCGCACTCGGCGACGAAAAAGTGTACGACGACGCTCCGCTTATCAATAAGGAGTACACAGTCGAAACCGCCTTGGACGATCGAGGCTTGTTGACCGATCTCGGACACAAACTTTGCGATATGGTGACCAACGGCACGATCACCTCAAAAGGTAGCGTTCAAAACACGTTTGCAAACGAAGCAGTCATCACTGATGCAGACGACAAGGATATCACCTACAATTATCAGATCGAATACGTCTACGAAAACCTCGTCGTCACGCCTCGTCCGATCACCGTAACGAGCAAAGACGCGACCAAGATATACGATGCAACCGAACTAATCAATAAAGATGATTTCGATTACACGCATTTTGGCGAGAATATCGGTTTGATAAACGGACACATAATCGAAGCATACACGTGGGCAGAACTTACCGATGCAGGTAGCAAGAAGAATGAAATCACCGTCAAGATAACCGTCGTGCGTGAAAACGGCGACGTAGACGTCGTAACGGGCAATTACAAGATAGAATACACCTACGGCACGCTTACCGTCACCAAGCGCCCGATAACCGTCGTCAGCGAGTCGAAAGAATTTGAATACAACGGAAAAGAGCAATTCTGGGACGGATTTAAGGCAACCAACGTCGTTGAAGGGCAAAAAGCGGTTGTCGAAACTCGCACGCAGATCAAAAACGTCGCAGAGAGTGGCAAGGATAACAAACTTACGGTTAAAGTCCTCGCCGCAGACGGCAAAACCGACGTCACGAACAACTATACGATTACATATCCGTCGTATGGCACGTTGACCGTCACCAAGCGTGCAATCACGCTTAAACCCGCAGACGGCGAGAAAGTATACGACGGCAAAGCGTTCACTTCAACCGCAGTTGAGATAGTCAACGGCTCTCTTGCCGAGGGGCACGCCTTCGATTGCAATCCTATGGGCACGCTCGTGAGTGTCGGCAGTGAAACGATATCGATCGACAAAGAAAACTTTAGAATCCTTGACGAGAAGAGACTCAACGCAACGGAAAATTACGATATAACCTATCAAGGCACGGGCACGCTCACGATCCTCAAGCGCAAAGTCACCGTCACCGCATGCAGTGCGGAAGTCGTAAGCGACGAAACGACGGTTCTCGAAAGAAAGTTGTTTAGATGCACGGAATTTGACGAAAACAAGCACGTCGGACTCGTTCCGTGGCACGATATAACCGCAACCGTCACAGGCAGACAAGAGGGCATAGGCAGTTCTCCGAACGTCGTTTCCGACGTCCGCATATACGATAAAAACACCAACGAAGAGGTAACGGACAACTACGATATCACCCTCAAAAACGGCACGCTCAGAATCGTAAACAAAGACGGCGATTCCTCCGACAACGTCGTGTTGGATGACGGCGGTGACTTGAGAGGCAACGACGGCCAAAGCACCGATCCCAAAGTCGTATTGTCCGTCAAGTCGGGCGTTTCCGACAGAGTTTATTTCAAACTCAAATCCTACGGTGATTTCACGGGCAAGGGTTGGAGCGACGCGACCGCATACAATAGCACTATAGACGGTACTTACGGATTCGATTATCTGACGGGCAGAGCGCTTTCAGGCGCAGGGTTCACCGCGTACGATATTGCAATCAGATCAAATATTTCTCAGTACTTGTTGCCGTATTATATGGCGATGAGCGAAGGCAATTACAACGTGCAAACGAGCGACGTTGCGTACGTCGGCAACGGACTTACTGATTATTATTCGCTCCAATATTACGTCGCATACGCAAAGCAGATCATCACACTCAAGAGCAGTGTCGAAGGCTCTGCGGAAGAGCAAGCACACAGAGCGTTCGTGAAAGAAAAATATACCACCGTTCCCGACGATATGAAAGTTTACTTGCAAGGCATAATCGGCAAGCAAGGCTTCGATGCCGATTCTCTTGACGTGTACGAGCAAGTCGCCAACTATGTCAAGAGTGCCGCCAAGTACAACATGAAGTACGACAGCAATCTTGACAGCGCAACCAATATAATTTACGCGTTCTTGAACGAGTACAAAGAGGGTGTCTGCCGTCACTTTGCATCTGCCGCAACGCTCATTTTCCGTCAACTCGGCATACCTGCAAGATACGCAACGGGCTTGACGGGCAGAACGCAGGCAAACGAATGGACGGATATCACCACCAACGGTTCGCACGCATGGGTTGAAGTCTACGTTGACGGCATCGGTTGGGTACAACTTGAAGTCACTCCGGGCGGAGCGGGCAACGGCAACGGAAACGAGGAATCCGACGGTAACGGCGAAAGATTCGACGGCTCCGATCTCACTCCCGATCAGAAGATTCTCGATATAACCCCGATCACCGTCTCCAAGATTCACGACGGAACGCCCTTGTACGCCGAAAACGAGATTATCGTCACCGAAAATATCCAAAGACTCCTCAAACTCGGCTACAGATACGTCGTCGAAGTCACGGGTTCGCAGACGGACGTCGGCATAGGCAAGAGCACGATCACAGAATTTGTCTTGTTCGATCCAAACGGCGCAAACGTGACTGACAACGGCACATTCACGATCAACTTGTGCGAGGGCGATATCGTCGTTTACGACAAGAAGATAGGCATACACCTCGGAGAACTTGAAAAGACTTACGACGGACAACCCTTCGATATTTCTCAATATATGGCTAGATTGAGTGCAACTGCCGAAAATCTGCCCGAAGGTTACACCGTAGATTTCGAAATTGAACCTCTCGTAGATGCAGGCGTTTACACCGCATACGGCGTAACGATCAAGAATTACACCGTGCGCGATGCAAGCGGCAATATAGTCACGGGCATTCTCATCGAAATCGTTGACGGAAGTATCACGATTCTCAAACGCAATATCACCGTTGAGTCTAAAAACTATACGAAAGTCTACGACGGCACACCGCTCAGAAACGAAGGCGACGTCACCGTAGAACGTCCAAACGGCAACAGAGGAATCCTTAACGGTCACGTTTTGTCTGCCAAGACGCTTGCGGAACGTACGAACGCAGGTTCGACTCCGAACGCCGTCACCGATATCGCAATCTTTGACGAGAAAGGCAACGACGTCACAAACAACTACGCCGTAAGTACGATAGTGGGCACACTGACCGTTACCAAGCGTTGCGTGTATATCACAACCGCCGATGCAGAAAAGTTCTATGACGGCACTCCGCTTACAAAAGAGCAGCCTTACACGGTCGAACCCTTCGATGCCGACAAGAAGAGCGGTTTCGTCCTCGACCACGCGTTTGGCGTATTGCAAGTCATCGGTTCGCAAACCGACGCGGGTCAGGCTCTCAACGAGATAAACTACAACACGATTTCAATCAAGGACGGTGCAGGAGTCGACGTAACTTCCAACTATCAAGTTATCTGCACACCGGGCACGCTTAACGTGCTTCAGAGAAGAATCACGATCACAACCGCCGATTCAACCAAGGTTTACGACGGTACGCCTTTGACGTGCGGCGATTATGAGATTTCCGACGACGGACAAGATGGCGCAGGCTTTGCCCCGGGACAAAAGATAGGATCGGTTGAAATAGTAGGCTCGCGACTTGATGTGGGTTACTCTTCAAACACTGTCGGAAAACTGACCATCGTTGACGCGAACGGAAATGAAGTAAATCGTGACAATTACATCGTAACTTATCACGAAGGCACGCTCACCGTCACAGCAAGGCCGATTTGGGTCAAGAGCGCAAGCGCAAGCAAAGTCTATGACGGCACACCGCTTTCGGCGGGCTACGACTATGAGCGTTTCAACGAATCGGGTAGCGGTCTTGCAAATGGACACGAAATCGAGGTTATCATCACTTCATCGCTTACAGACGTATGGATCATTCCCAACACAATCGACGACGTTATCATCACCGACAGCAACGGCAACCCCGTTACCGCAAATTATGTGATACACAAAATCGAAGGCGAACTCGAAGTCACCAAACGTCCGATCAAGATAACCACCGCAAGTGCAACCAAGGTCTACGACGGCACGCCGCTCGTCAAAAAGGACGGTTACACGATTGAAAATCCGAATACCGCAAACACTCGCGGACTTGTTAGCGGTCATACGTACGAGCTGAATTTCACTGCTAAAGCAATAAATTACGGAGTCGTCGAAAATGCCGTTTCCGTCACCATATTCGATGCAAGCGGAAATGACGTCACGCACAATTACGATTACGTAAGCGATCTTGAATTCGGACTTCTTGAAATCACACAAAGACCGATATGGTTCATGAGCGGAAGCGCAAGCAAGGTTTACGACGCCATTGCCCTCAAGTGTGGCGTGTTCGATTATGAAAGATTCAACGCTTCGACCGACAGCGGACTTCTTGAAGGACACAACGTGTTCTATAAGCTTGCTTCGTCGATCACAGATGCAGTAAGCGTAAACAACGCCATCACCGAGTATTCAATCAGGACGGACGACGGAGATGACGTCACCTTCAACTACGAGATTTCGCTCAGAGAAGGCACGCTCGAAGTCACTCCGCGCCCGATTTTGATCAAGAGCGCAAGTGACAGTAAAGTCTACGACGGCAAGGTTCTTTCAAACGGCGGCTATACATACGAGCGTTTCGACAAAGCGAGCGAGAGAGGACTTCTCACCATCCACGATATCGAGGTCATCATCACAACGACTATCATCAACGCAGGCAGCGTTGAAAACTCGATTGACAATATCCTCATCACCGATGCCGACGGAAAATCCGTAATTCATAATTACAGAATATCTATCGAGTTGGGCACTTTGACCGTCTATCCGATCGAGTTGGAGATCGTCACCGAAGGTGCGGAAAAATTCTACGACGGCACGCCGTTGACGAACGAGCGCTACAATCATTCTTTCCTCAACGCTCTCGGATTTGTCGCAGACCACCGTCTTGACGGAATCAGATTCACAGGCTCACAGACGATAGCAGGTTCGTCGGAAAATACGATTGCAGAGGACGAAGTAAGAGTTCTCAACGGCGCAGGAGGCGACGTCACCGCAAACTACAAGATTTCGTATCGATACGGCGAACTCATCGTCAATCAGCGCCCGATCGGCATCAATCCCGACGGAGCGAGCAAGGTATACGACGGCACGTCGCTCACCAACCAAACTTACAAGATTTCCGATTGCGGCTACGGCAAAGACGGCGGACTTGCGCCCAAGCAATACATAGCAAGAATACGTTTCATCGGCGAAATAACGGAAGTCGGCACGGATTATGTGAGGTTGGACGTCGATTATCTTGCCATTTACGATCAAAACGGCAATGACGTCACGCGCAACTACGTAGTGTCCACCGAAGACGGCATGCTCGAAGTTATGCCGATCGAGTTGGAGATCGTCACCGAAGGTGCGGAAAAAGTCTACGACGGCACGCCGTTGACGAACGAGCGCTACAATTATTCTTTCCTCAACGCGCTCGGATTTGTCGCAGACCACCGTCTTGACGGAATCAGATTCACAGGTTCACAGACGATAGCAGGCTCGTCTCCGAATACGATTGCAGAGGACGAAGTAAGAGTTCGCGACGGCGCAGGCAACGACGTAACCGAAAATTATAGAATTTCGTATCTATACGGCGAACTCATCGTCACGCCGCGTCCGATAACTATAATCACTGATAGCGCATCGAAAGTCTACGACGGCGCACCGCTTTCAAAAGACAAGTATACCGTTGAACACTCCGACGGAGAAACCACGAGAGGACTTTTGGAAGGTCACACTCTGACTCTCAGTCTTAAAGAGGAAATCATCAACGTAGGTTCGACTCCGAACGCCGTCACCGATCTTCGCATAGTCGATGCCGACGGCAACGGCGTCACCGACAATTATGCTCCCGAGTATCAATGCGGCACACTTGAGATAACACCTCGCCCCGTATGGATATCTAGCGGCACTTCCGAGAGAGTCTACGACGGCACTCCGCTCAAAAACGGTGCGGTTGATATTGAGCCTTGCAATGCAGACAACACCGGAGGCCTTGTTAGTGGACACAGATATGACGTTGCGCTCAACAAGTCGATTACGGACGTCGGAAGCATTCGCAATGAATTTGACTACGTGATCATCAAAGACGCCGACGGCAACGACGTCACATACAACTATGCTATAATCCCGCACGAAGGCACGCTGACCGTCTATCCGATCGAGTTGATGATCGTCACCGAAGGTGCGGAAAAATTCTATGACGGCACTCCTTTGACCAACGATAAATACGATATCACAGTCCTCAACGCCACCGATTTCGTTGCAGGACATCGTATTATCGTGCAAGTCATCGGTTCGCAGACGATAGTCGGTTCGTCTCCCAATGCGATTGACGAGAGCGGAGTAAAGGTTCTCGATGCCGATGGCAACGACGTAACCAAAAATTATAGAATTTCGTATCAATATGGCGAACTCATCGTCAATCAGCGCCATATCGGCATCTATCCCGACGGAGCAGAGAAGATATACGACGGCACGCCGCTCACCAACCAAACCTACACGATTTCCGATTGCGGCTACGGCAAAGACGGCGGACTTGCTCCCGAACAATACGTGGCAACCGTGTCGTTTGACGGCTGGATAATCAACGTAGGCACTGTGCCTGCGACGTTGATTTTTGAATCGCTGTCCATATGCGATAAAGACGGCAACGACGTCACGGAAAATTACGACGTAACGTCCATTCCGGGCGCTTTGACCGTAAATCCGCGCAAGTTGCAGATCGTCGTTGACGACGCAAGCAAAGAGTACGACGGCACGCCGCTCGTGCCTACTCCCGGCGGATACACGATCATCGACGACGGAAGCGGCAACGGCGGACTTGCTCCGGGGCAGAATATTTCGGAGATAGAACTCGGTGGCGAGCAACTCAAACCGGGCAGTTCACCCGCAACGGTCGTTTCTATCAAGATCACCGACGGCTACGGCGACGACGTCACCGGCAATTACGATATCGAAATCGTAGACGGCACGTTGACTGTCGAAAGACTCGGCGGCCTTGACACGTCGGGCGGTATAGGCGACGGACCGGGCGGCGGACCGGGCGAGATTAGCGACAATATACAAGTCGTTCTTCGCGTGAAATCCGAAACGTCGGGAAGCATCTATCTCAAGATAAAATCCTTCGGCAATTACGGCGGAAAAGGCTGGAGTGATGCGGTAGAATACGGCAAAACGCTTATGGAATCCTTCGGATTCGATTATCTGACGGGCAGTGCGCTTAAAAAGGCGGGCGTCACGGAGTACGGAATCGAGATCAAGTCCGAAACCATGCAATACTTCTTGCCGTACTACTTGTCGATGACCGACGGCTCGTATGATATTCAAAGCAGTGACACCGAGTATTTCGGCGATCCGCTCGAGCCGTATTCGCTCAAATATTACAGTGCGTTCGTCAGCCAGATTTCGACTCTTGCGGGAGTGAAAGACGCAACCGCCTACACCGAGCAAGAAGCGGCATACAGAGAATTCGTATACAAAAACTATCTTGACGTACCCGCCGAAACCGAAGAATATCTGCAAAAACTCATCGAAAAGAACAAAAAGACGTTCACGACGGGCAATATTTACGAAGCGGTTGCAAGTTTCATCCAAAACGCCGCCGAGTACGATCTCGATTATGACAGAACGATGGACGAAGCGGACGATATAGTCGTTGCATTCCTGAGAGATTACAAGAAGGGCGTATGCAGACATTACGCGTCTGCGGCAACGTTGCTCTTCCGCACGCTCGGCATACCTGCAAGGTATTCCATAGGCTACGTCGGACAGACCTCTGCAAACGAGTGGGTTGACATCACCGATCAGCAAGGTCACGCATGGGTCGAGGTCTATATAGACGGCATAGGCTGGGCACAAGTCGAAGTTACGGGCGGAGGTCCGGGCAGTGGCAACGGCAACGGAAACGGTTCGGGATTCGACGGATCGGGCGGTATCGGCGAAGGCGAGTTTGATGATAGTGATCCCAAAGACGTAACTATCAATGTCAAGCCCGCGCGCATCGGCAAAGCCTATGACGGCACGCCGCTTTACGCGCGAAACGAAATCGAAAGAAACGATACACTTCAAAAGTTGCTCGCAAAAGGCTACTCCTACAGAGTGAAGGTTGAGGGCAGTCAAACCGACGTCGGAATCGGCGCAAGCAGGATCACCGACTTCAAATTGCTTGATCCCAACGGCAACGACGTCACCGAAGGCAAAGGCTTTATAATCGTGAAGCACGACGGTGAAATCGTGATAAAAGAAAAGCACGTCAGAGTGTTCTTGTATTCGAACAGCAAGACTTACGACGGCAAACCGCTTTCCTTTGAAGTGGGCGAAATGAAACTTTATCATTTCGTTGACGTTGAGGGCAGGCCGTTGCAAGACGACATAACGATTGATTTCACTCTCAATCCTGTCGTAAACGCAGGCGTATACAAAGCCGAGGATATCGGACTTGAGTCATACACCGTTCGCGATGCAAAAGGCAACGACGTCACGGCAAACTATTACGTCGATACGACGGGCGGCACCAGCACGATCAAAAAACGCGCCATAGATATAACGGCAGGCAGCGCAACCAAGGTTTACGACGGCAAGGAACTCACCAACGATTCATATGACCTTTCGGGCAAAGGGCTTGTCGAAGGAAACGTATTGGAAGTGCTCATCGAAGGCTCGATAACCGACGTAGGCTCGGTTGCAAACATGGTCAAAGGCGTGCGTATCACCGATGCCAACGGCAACAATGTATCTGACAACTATCAGGTCACGGGCAAGTGGGGTACGTTGACCGTCACTAAACCCTGAAGTACGCTTATTGACAAAAAACAGCGCCTATGCGCCGAGGTTTTTCCCTCGGCGCATAGGCAAAAAAAACAATATATAAGAGAGCAACAAATAAAAGATGTTCAAGACGTATAGATTTATTGAAAAACGTTTCAAATAAATCGTTAAAGAAATTTCGTAAACGGTTGACATTTTTTTTAGATAACAATATAATATCTATGCTTGAAAGCAAGCCTATCCTATGTAGCATTAGCCCAGCTGGATAGAGCGTCTGGCTACGGACCAGAAGGTCAGGGGTTCGAATCCCTTATGCTACGCCACCAAAAGCCCAATTCAAACGAGTTGGGCTTTTGTTTTCTACGCTTAAGTGATTTGAACGTGTGCAAAGCACACCGCAACTACGTTGCACCCTGACCGGTCAGGCTGCACGCGATTGACCTTCGGTAACAATCGCTGTAAGGCGAATCATTTATGCTATTAAAAATACGAACTCTTTTTGAGTTCGCATTTTTAACGTGCTATTTTACAACAAATCATTTCGTCTTTTCAAAATCCTGCAACAAGCCGTTGATTCCGTTGAAAGAGAGGGTGGCAACGATCTTTGCCAAATCGTCGATAGAGTGTTCTCGTGATGAGTTGAACCAGTGTTGGAACACGGTGAACATACCCGACACCACGAAATCGAGGACGATATCGAGCGTAGCGTCGTCGAGGAGCGTATATTGCGAAATCACTTCTTTTGCTCTCGTTTTTAGTGATTTGAACAGTTTAGATACTAGATTCGAGTTGCTTTCGATGGAAATCAGATGCTGATAGAAGTCCAAATTGCTGTTGATGATGCGAGTGAGCGCCTCGAACATAGAGTAGGGATTGTGCAGTAGTTCGTTGATATTCGTGTTGCGCAGCACTTGCTCGAAACTGTCGATAATGCTGTTTTCGATCTCGCCCGTCAGGTCGTAAATTCCGTTGTAGTAGTTATAAAACGTCTTACGGTTGATATCCGCTTTGTCGGCGATATCTTTGATGGTGATATCGTTGATATTTTTTTCGGAAAGCAATTCCGCAAACGCGCGATAGATTGCTTTTTTTGTTTTTGCGATTCTTCTGTCCACTTTTTTCTGTTCCATATCCGATACTATTTTCGACGATTCGGAGACATAATAGACAAAAAGGTCTTGAAACGTGTCTCAACTGCCGATATTGCGCAGTAAACGCTTCCGAAACGGCGAAAAAATCCTTGTAATTTTTCTTGATTATGTTATAATACACATATGAGGCATAAGTCAAGATTATAACGTAAAAATTTCTGCCGTTATAAGAGAGGAAAATTCGGAGATAAATATCAACGGAGAGGATATAAAATGAAAGTAGCAATAGTGATAGACATTTTCCACGACAAAGGCAACGGCACGTCGATGTCTGCAAGGCATTTGGTGGAAAATCTCGTCGAGAGGGGAGTCGAAGTCAAAGTGCTTTGCGACAACGCGGGGCAGGAAACCGAGACGATTCAAGGCGTTGAATTCGTCACTTTTCCCATACAGCAAATCCCCATATATCAAAAAGTTATCGAGCAGCAACACGCATGGCTTGCCTCGCCCAACGACGCAAGAATCAAAGAGGCGCTCAAAGGCGTTGATTTGGTGCATATTTACATGCCGTTTGCGCTCGGTACGCACTGCGCGCGCATAGCGCACGAACTCGGCATACCGGTGCTCGGTTGCTATCACGTATCTGCGGAGAATATCACGTTCAACGCAAAGATGAAATACGTTCCCGGCGCAACCCCCGCAATGTACCAACTTCTCAAGGTCTATCACTACAAACCCGAGTGGATCAACAACATACATTGCCCGTCGAGGTGCATCGCCTCAACGCTTATGGGTCATCTTTACAATCAGAATCTTCACGTCATATCCAACGGCTACGACCCTGCGTTCAGACCGATAGAGAACGTCAAGATACCCGAAGGTTGCGAGGACAGAATCATAGTCACGAGCGTTGGCAGGCTCACGGAAGAGAAGAGACAAGATTTGATCATCAAAGCGGTTGCAAAGAGCAAATACCGCAATAGAATCACGCTTTTCCTTGCAGGCAAAGGCCCGAAGCAAGAAGAATACGAAACTCTCGCCAAGGATTTGCAAGTGGATTTGCGCATAGTATTTCTTTCTCAATCCGAACTTGTCAACTTGCTCAACGCATCCTATCTTTTCGTGCAGGCAAGCGACGTCGAAACCGAATCGATAGCGTGCTTAGAGGCGATTGCGTGCGGCACGGTGCCCGTAATATCCAACGCAAAAATGTGCGCAACCAAGCAGTTTGCCATCACGCCTCAATCAACGTTCAGAAAGGGCAGTGCGTATTCGCTCGCAACGATGATGGATTTTTGGATTGCCAACCGCAAAGCGCACGACGAAATGAAGCCGAAGTACGGTGAATTTGCCAAAAAATTCAGTCTTGACAAATGCATTAATTACATGTTCGAGTTATACGACTTCTTGCTCAAAGACGACAAGAGCAAGTATATCGTCAAGGACTACAACAATCTTATGACGTTTGAACTCGACCGTGACGAGTTAGGGCTTATATCTCCCAAGCACAACCAATTCCACAAGTTGAATCGCCTGAGAAGATATATGGAAAAGTTTTAGTCTTTGCAGAAGCAAAGTCAGTGATATACACGCAAAGCGGGCGTGAAATTGCACACCGTGTGTGCAGTTGCGGAATATTGAATGATCTAATGAAACCGATTTTGGGTGTGGGGTATCCCCATCCGCAATTATTAATTATTCATTATTAATTAAAAAAACGTGCCTTAGGCACGTCACCAAGCAGATAATTTGGCGAAACTGCGGTTTGAGTTTTTACCCGTGTTTGAATTGATAGCGCAAATTGTCTGCGCGGTAGAGGAAATAAGATCAAGCAATGCAATGACAACACGCAGAATCTGCGTGTTGTCATTGCATTAGCGACGATTTTTATTTCAACTTTCCTAATCCAATTGAATAGCCTTGCGCTTTTCCGAGTTCTTTTGCGCTCTTTTTGTCGAGCAATTCAACGCAACGGATAAACGTACAGATTTGCTCGCAGGCGAGAGCGGAGTTATATTTGTCCATATGATGATTGTCCGCAATCGAGCACAGATAGTCGGGAGCGGTGACGAGAGCAATTTCGGGGATACGCTTGTTGAAGAGAGGTTGACCTTCTCCGAAGTGGAGCATATTGTGACCGCGGAGCGTCATCGTACGCACGGTATCGCGCTCTTTTATTGCCTGATAGTACACGTCGTCAACGGTTTTGTTGCCCGTATACACGATTTCGACGTCCACGGGATTGGTTTGCGTATACACGCCGTCAACGTCCTTCCATTCGGTGCAACCGAGATGCTCGACCGCACAGCCTGCCACTGCTTTCAGCCCGCCTTTTTTGCCTTTCCACACTTGTTTGTTGTCTGCAAGGAAGCGAGAAGTTGCCTGATCCGTACCCGTACGGAAATTCGGCAAACGGAAGTGCCCCGTCACGAACGCAAACACGAGATTTCTGTCGGTGGGGTGTTCTTTGAAGTATTCCATCATACGCAGCAGTCCTATAGCGCCGTTTTCCTCGCAGAAGTTGCAGCCGTCGGTATGCGTATTGACGATGATAGCCTCGTTCGTCTCTTTTTTGCCCTTGATGACGGCGTAGAAGGATTGCGTTTTAGCGTCCTCGAGCGTACCTGTGAGTTTGAGCGTTGCGCTCTTTTTTGCTTTCGCGGCGTCGAGCACGACTTTCCCGTCCGTTTGATTGACCCACACCATAGGCACTTTGAGGTAGTGTAGGATGAAGTTTAGCACTTGCCCCTCGACCATTTGATCCGACATATCTTCCCAAATGCAAATCATACCTTTCATCCCGGAGAGTTGCGCCGCCCAGAAGGTGAGCAAAGTCTTGACGAAGGAAGTGCTGACAGGACCTCTGTAACTCTTTTCGATTTCGAGGTCGCTCGGCAGGGATTTACGCTTGTCGAAAGCGATTTTACTGCTGATTTTGGACAGATTCTTTATATGGCAGACGGCGATTTTGCCTCTTGCCCTTTGAAAGCCGAGGGGATGATTTCCGACGACCACGAGTTTGCCCGTAACTCCGTTTTCACCCGTAAGACCGCTGTAAGGGAAGGGAGATGAAACGTGCACGTCCTTTCCGTCAATCACGAGGGAGCAATCCTTTGCTTGCCAACGCTTGAAAGTATACGGCGTGACGTGAGTGTCGAAGCCCAAATCCTTGATTTGCGCCTTAATCCATTCGCAGAACTCGTTTTGCGCGTCCGTACCCGTAAGGCGGATTCCGAAAGCGTTCATCGTATTCATATCCTCGTCAACTATTTTTGGGTCGAAAAACTTTGTTACGTCCATAATTTTCTCCTTGCTTACCGCATTGTAAATTGCAATTGATACGAATGTATCGATTGATTCAATTGTAACACATTTGTCGTATATGTCAATGCGCGTCTACCAATAAAATATATAAATTCAAGTAGGAATATAATACCTCGTCGATGGATTACGACTCGTCTTATTCGGCGTATTCCAACCCGTTTTGCGGCGTAAACGGTTGATTTCTTTCGGTTTTTTTGTCGTAGCGCGCAAAAAAAGCGAATCGCTTTTGCAACTCGCTTTCTCTTTATAGATTTTTCACGCCGCCTCGTTCACTGTTATGCGCTGATTGGGCATAAGCCGCATCAAAAAGTATTGAATGGTCATCGTAAATCCGACGGAGCAGAACACGTGTATTTGCGCAATAGACGACACGGGGTAGGGGCGTTCGATGATGCCTTTGAGGTTGGCTTCCTTAATCATAATCAACGCCGTGATAAGAACGTAAGAGAGCATACCCACCGAAATCATGCCTTGCTTGGGATTTCTAAACAGCGTAGTGATAAAAAACAGCACTTCGGTCACGAAACACATTATGAAGCCTGCCAGAGCCACATTGTTATGGATTTTTCTCAATCTGTCGTATTTTTCCGCAAGTTCGCCGTCAACTTCGAGCCAAGGCACTGAGATACCTGCGGTGAGAATCGCCGCGCTCATCAGACTCAACCCCAAAAAGATAAATTGCATTTGCTTTGAGTATTGTCCTGCGTCGAGGCACATTTTCATTGCCAGAATAAACCCTGCAAGGAACAGAAATCCGTAGAAGAGGATAACGCCCATATGGTTTTCTCTGTACGCCACGTAAGAGAGCGACTTGAAGATAGGACGTTTTCCGCCAAGAATGCAGCAAATCACCGAGAATACGGGAAAAACCACGCACCAAAACACCGTAAGGACGACTTCGAGGGCGGATCTGTGTTTTTGCATATACTTAGGAAGAGTAGAATTGTCGTTAAAAGCTTTCATAAATAATCTCCCTCAATTTGATACATATTTTATAACACAAAACGTCGTCAAATTCAAGGGCTATTGGAAATTTATCAATATTAAAATATTGATTTGGCAAAAATATCGTTGATATGCTCGGTATCAAGTTATTTTCGTGTAAGTTCCAATCGCGTGCGCGCTTCCTCGTTATTCCCGATCACTTTTCCGACTTTTGAGCAGTGGAGCATCTTATCGCAATTTCCGCAAGTTTCCGCTTTTTCGTTCAGTGCGCATTGACGGATAGGACAGAGTTTGTCGCAATAAGCGGTTTTCACGCCGTTGCTTCTACATCCTTCGCAATTAGTCGTTTCAGGAGCAATCTCAATTTGATTCCATTCGCTTGTGGTCTACGCTTCGCAAATTGCGCAATTGCGCCTGCGTGCGTTCGCACGCAACACTTTGTGTTGCATTTGCTCGCTATGTCCACTGTGCTCGATTTCCGCAAATGCTGTGCGCTTGCGTCTCTCTTCGCTTGTGGTCTACCGAGACTTGCCCAACAGCGATTGTTACCGAAGGTCAATCGCGTGCAACGGACGGTGCCCGTCCCAACAATGCAAGCATTGTTGCCTGCAAATTGTTCAATTTGCAGTGGGAGTTCAAGTTTGGTGTCCGCAAAAAAAGAAAAAGCACGAAAAGTTCGTGCTTATCTTTTTGTTGGTGCGGTCACCGAGACTTGAACTCGGACGGTGTAACCATACGCCCCTCAAACGTACGCGTCTGCCTATTCCGCCATGACCGCTTAACATTGCCTATTATATGATTAAATGGGGGGTATTGTCAAGGAGTTTTGCACCTAAATTTTGCCAAAAGGCAACATTTTTTTCAAACTCATATATTGTCATTATGAGCGAGTGCAGAAGCAGTCAAAACGAACGAAACGGCAATATCTCCGCTTTCTTTTCGCAGATTCCCGTTGACGTGTTTTCGCAAAACGTTTTTGCGAGCGCGGTTGCAGATGCCGTATGCAAGGGCAAAAGCAAGAGCGAAATTGCCAATACGATGCAATTCTTGCAACTTTTGTGTTGCCTTATGAAGACGTACATGTTTTGAGCATTTTTTAATATTTCACTCTTGAATCGCAAGTTTTAATATGTTATATTAAAATATATCGATTTTGCGTGACGGTTCACACAATCCAATGCTCGCGCAAAGAGAAAACTATGACGGATAATTTCGGATTCAAACACAAGAGCGGAATATTGATGGCAGTCAGTTCGCTTTCGAGCGAATGGGGCATAGGCACGTTTGGCGCGCCGTGCAAGCGGTTCGTAGATTTTTTGGTTGCCACCAAGACGAAGTGTTGGCAAATCTTGCCTCTCAATCCCACGGCATACGGCGACAGTCCCTATCAATCCCCGTCGTCTTTTGCAGGCAATCATTACTATATCGACCCTCAAACGCTTTATCAAAAAGGTTTGCTTGACAAGGACGAGTTGAAATCCGCTCGTCACGTTTGCCAAAAGACCGATTACGGTTGGTTGTTTGAAAACAAAGTCGCTTTGCTCAAAAAAGCGTACGCGCGTTTTACCAAAACGCCCGATTTCGAAACGTTTTGCAACGACAATGCCAACTGGCTCGACGACTACGCTTATTTTATGGCGTTGAAGTCTGCCTTTTGCTACAAACCGTGGAACGAGTGGGAGGACGATTTCCGCATCTACGCCAATGCGCAAGCGAAAAAAGCCGATTATTCGGACGAAATAGCATTTTGGCACTTCGTGCAGTACGAGTTTTTCAGCGAGTGGAAAGACGTTTTGAAATATGCTCATCAAAAGGGAATAACCGTGATAGGCGATATGCCAATTTACGTTGCCTACGATTCCGCAGACGTTTGGAGCAACCCGTCAATGTATCTGCTTGACGAGGATTTGAATCCCACCGTCGTTGCAGGTTGTCCGCCCGACGCCTACGCAGAGGACGGTCAGTTGTGGGGCAATCCTATCTACGACTACGACAAAATGGCAGAGAACGGCTACGAGTGGTGGATCGAGCGCATCGAGCAATGTTTTAAGTTGTACGATATTTTGCGCATAGACCATTTCCGTGGCTTTGCAAGCTATTTCGTCATCAGCAACGGAGAAAAGACCGCACGAAACGGCAAGTGGCAAGTCGGTCCGGGCAAAGCGCTTTTCGACGAAGTTAGCAAGCGTATTCCCAATGCAAAAATCATAGCGGAAGATTTGGGTTATATCACCGACGACGCGAGAGAATTGCTCGCATACTGCGGTTTCCCCGGAATGAAAGTATTGCAATTTGCCTTTTCCGGCGACGACGACAACGAGTATCTCCCCAAAAATTATAAGAGTGACAACTGCATAGTCTACACCAGCACGCACGATTCCGACTGTGCACCTTCTTGGTGCAAGAACGCCACGGGCGAAACGTTAGCATGTTTCAAAAAGGAGTGTCTGTGCATCAGCGGCGGCGCAAACCGCACCTATGCGCTTATAAACTTCGCTTTCAAATCCATTGCAAACCTTGCCGTAGTGTCTCTTCAGGACTGGCTGTTGCTCACCAACGAGAAGGGGAGAATGAACACCCCGTCCGTAGCGCAAGGCAACTGGGTATGGCGTGCGCCCAAGACCTACGATGCCCCCGACATTATCGAGCGCATCCGCAAAACCAACGAGCAATTCCACCGCGAAGCGTAACTTTCCTTTCGCTCCAACCGTGCCGCAATGCGCATATGGAATATTTCTCAACCCCGTCCTCGTGTCATTCAGAGGAGCGTAGCGACGTAGGAATCTCCGGGGACGGAACCAAAATTCTCCCATTTTGTCATTGCGAGGAGCAACGACTGTTGCGACGTGGCAATCTAGCGAAGCGAATCAAAATCTTCCGCTTTCGTGCTTGCACGATATCATCACGTAGTGATATCATCCGAGCATTGCGAGGATATCATCGTCTTCGGCGATATAATAAAAAAATAAGAGCACTCATCCGAGTGCTCTTATTTTTTTTGCTATTCGTTACATTTTCGCAATATAAGCGGCAAGTTCGTTAAAGATAACGTCAAGTCCGTGTGCGCCTGCGTCGGGATAACCGATTGAGCGTTCGCCGACCGTGCCTGCTCTTCCGAGAGTTGCAACGTGAGTTTTGGTTGCTTCTGCGCCTTCGTGAGCCGCTTTAGCGCCGAGGTTGAGACCTTCTTGCAGATTCTTGCCTTCTTCAGCGGCTTTAGTGAGAGCCATTGCGCAAGGTTTGAGAGCGTCCACAAGCGTCTTATCGCCGATTTCCGCGCCTTTACCAAAGGATTTCTTGCCCGTTTCGTACACGCCGCGATTTGCTTCGGTGAAGAGGAGCGCGATATCCGTGAGGTTGACTTCCTTCTTGCCGAGCATTGCTTTGCCCGCATACTTAAACGCAGAGCCCCAAATCGGGCCGGACGCGCCGCCGCAGTACTCTTTGATGATTTCGCTGCAACTTACGAGGAACTGACCGATATCGCCTTTCTTTCTCGTTGCCCAGTCTGCTTTGAGTTGTCTGAAACCTTTTGCGATTGACATACCGAAGTCGCCGTCGCCCATTTTATCTGCCTCACAGAAGGGAACTTCGTTTTCGATAACGACGTCAGCCATCTTGTCCACGATTTGCACGAACGCAGCGGTATTTATGGTTTCGCCGACGACGGGTTTGCCCTCGACTTCGTACACTGCGACTTCTTCCGCCTCTGCTTTAGCCGCCTTTTTTGCGGTTGCTTTGTGCTCCGTTTGAACGGGAGCGTATCCGAGTGCTCTGCCGATTGCTTGCACTGCTTCAAGAGCCGCCTCGGCTTGTTCGCTCATTGCCGCGCCCCAAGTGAGAGCGGGAGTGCAAACGGGGTAGTCGACGAGCGCTTTGAGTTCGCTGTCCACTCTGAGCACGGAGATAGAAGCGCCTGCCATATCTATGGAAGTCATAAAGTTGCCAACGATAGTGCGGTGAATCTTGATTCCGTCGTTGTTGAGAGCCTTCGTAACGGAGTTGTTGAGGATATACAGTTCCTGAAGCGGAGTTCCGCCGAAACCGTTGATTAGAAGCACGATTTCCTCGCCCTTTTTGAGTTTGAGGTCTTCTTCGAGGTCGGTGAGGATGCGTCTTGACAGGTCGTCGCAGAACGTACCCGTGGAGTAGTCGATTTTCTCGCGGAAGCGACCGGGTTCGCCGTGGATACCGACGCCGAATTCCATTTCGTCGTCACCGATTTCAAAAGTGGGGTGACCTGCCGCGGGAACGGTACAACTCGTGAAAGCGAAACCGAACGAGCGGACGTTTTCGATAACTTTGTTAGCAACGGCTTTGACTTCTTCGAGGCTCTTGCCTTGTTCAGCCGCCGCGCCTGCGCATTTATGCACGAGCACCGTGCCTGCCACGCCTCTGCGACCGACGGTGTAGAGGGAGTCTTTGACGGCGATATCGTCGTTGACGTAAACGGCGTCCACTTTGATTCCGTCGTCTTGAGCGTCGCTCATAGCGTTGTTGAAGTTCATGCAGTCGCCCGAGTAGTTTTTGACGATGAGAAGCACGCCTTTATCGGTAGCGCATTGTTTGATTGCGTTGTAGACCTGAACTTGAGAGGGAGAAGCAAAAACGTCGCCGCAAACAGCCGCGTCGAGCATACCTTTGCCGACGAAACCTGCGTGAGCGGGTTCGTGACCGCTGCCGCCGCCGGAGATGAGGCTGACTTTTGCGTCGTTGATATCTTTCTTTTTGACGACTTTGTATTTTTCTACGAATTCAAGTTCGGGATGTGCTGCGGCGAGTCCGTGACACATATCGTACACGAAACTTTGCGCCGTATTCATAATTTTCTTCATAAATAGTCTCCTTGTCACCGTATCGTAAGCGTGAGCAAGAGGGAAGCCCCTCAAGAGCGATTCGTTAAAAAGCGGATTAAGGATTATTAGGAATATCTTATACGTTTATATAATATTCTTAAACCTCGTCAACTCTTACCGCGCGACAATCCGAGCGGTTAGATGCTCAAAAAAACGAACTTATTTCACTCAAAACGATACGAGTTTTATAAGACACTCCCTTGCGTTTGCAAGGGAGTGCTTGATTTTATTAGTGGCAGCATTCGCAGTCGCAGCCGTATCTGAAATCGTGACCGAGTTTGTCAGCCGTCTTGATAGCGGCGATAACCATATCTTCGGTTACGGGGAAGGGCATATTGTGGATGCTTTCGTCGGGGATGCAAGTCTTTGCGGCGACGATCTTATATTCTTCTTCGGTGAGTTCTTCTCTGATGACTTCGCCGGTCTTGGGGTTGGTCATAAGGTCGTGCAAGCAGACGGGGAGGCCGACTTCGTCGCAGAAGTTGAGCACTTCGTAGAGTTCTTCTTCGGGGCTGTTTTCAAGCACGAGTTGGCAGATAGTACCGAAAGCGACGACTTCGCCGTGCATGCAGCAAGCGTGAATGTCGTGGATAGCGGTAAGACCGTCGTGGATTGCGTGAGCAGCGGCAAGACCGCCGGATTCAAATCCGAGACCGGAGAGAAGGATGTTGGTTTCGACGATTTTCTCGAAAGCGGGAGTTACGACGTTGCAGTCGCAAGCGGCTTTAGCCTTTGCGCCGTCGCTGATGAGGTTGCGATAGCAAAGTTCTGCAAGAGCCGCAGCGGTGTGAGTTCCGTAGCCGAGGAGAGTGCCTTTCTTACGGTCTGCGCCGCAGGGGAGACCTGCGTTGACGTTGGAAACGCTGTTGACGTTTGCTCTTGCCTCGAAGTAAGTGGAGAGCGCGTCGCCCATACCGCTTACGAGGAAGCGAGAGGGAGCGTTTGCGATGACGTTGAGGTCGATAAGAACGACGGACGGGCTTTGACGGAAGTATGCATAATCGTCAAATTCGTGATTGTCGGTGTAAAGAACCGCGGAGTGGGAAGTCGGAGCGTCCGTAGCCGCGATGGTGGGGCAGATGATGAGAGGATTGCCTGCAGCGACGCACTTTGAAGTATCGATTGCTTTTCCGCCGCCAAGACCGATAGTGCAGTTGCACTTATTGGCTTTTGCAAACTCTTGCAACGCTTTCACGACGGTGCGAGAGCATTCGCCCTTGAAGATATCGCAGGAAACGAATTCCACGCCGTATTTCTTTTGGGTTGCTTCGAGTTTCTCTTTGACGAGGTTGAGAGCAAACGGGTCTGCGATAAGAAGTGCTTTCTTACCGAAGGTTTTTACAAAATAACCAAGGTTCAACAATTCGTTTTCGCCTTGCACGTACTTTGTTGGACAAATAAATGCTTTTCTCATAACAATCTCCTTTTTATAAGGTTATTTTTTTAAGGTAAAAACATTATATATCGAACGAAAGAATAATTCAATACCCAAAATGCTAAATTATGGGAATTTTTGCAAAAATATTCAAAAAAACGCCGATTTTGAAGCCGAACGAGCCGAAATTTCATAAAATTTTAATGTTTTTTACAAAAAAAGTTGAATATTGCAAAAATGCGTTTATAATAAAAATCGTCAAAAATAAGGCTCAAACGCCAAAAATCCAATCGTAATTCAAGCAAAATACAAGGAGGTCGTATGGACGTTCAAACTTCAATTCAAAACCGTGTGGAATGGATAAAAAAGATTCTCTCCCAAACGGGTGCAAAAGGCATCGTTTACGGCAACAGCGGCGGCAAAGATTGCACTTTGGTCGGCGCGCTTTGCAAACTTGCCACGGACAACGTGCTCGGCGTCATAATGCCGTGCCAATCTTCTCAAAACTACGGTTCCGATCGTGACGACGCTCTGAGAGCGGGCAAACATTTCGGCATCAGACAAATCGAAATCGACCTCACCAAAACCAAAGAGGCATTGCTTGAGGCTTTCGGCGAGCAACTCACCCTTGACAACGCAGGCGAGGCGAATCTCAAAATGGCAAACGTCAACATAAATCCGCGCCTTCGTATGACCACGCTTTACGCGCTCGGACAGGCACGCGGCTATTTGGTTGCAGGCACGGGCAACCTTGACGAAGCAACCCTCGGATATTTCACCAAATGGGGCGACGGCGCACACGATTTCAACCCCATCGCAGATTTGACCGTAGGCGAGATTTACGAGCATCTAAGGGCATTAAATGCACCTTCCACCATCATCGAGAAAGCGCCTTCCGCCGGACTTTATCAAGGACAAACCGACGAGCAGGAAATGGGCATCAAATATTCCGACGTCGACAAATATCTCCGTGGCGAGCAAATCCCCGATGACGTGAAATCGAAGATTGAGAGGGCGAAAGCGAGGGCGGGGCACAAACTCCGTATGCCCCTCAAATTTGGCGAAAACGTCTGATTTGGCAAACAACTTCGGCAGAGCCCGACACATAAACAGTCACGTACGCTCAAGTACGCTCCTGTCTATGAGTCGGGCTCTTTCTCGTTCTTTATCCAAATCAGGCATTTTCGCTTAAATTTGAGTAGAACGAATAAAGCCACCAAACAGCGAATAACTTTGTCAGCGCCTCGAGTTTTGCAAATCACGTACGTCAGTACGTTGGGTTTGCACTCCTCGGGGCGCTTCCTTGTTCTTCATCTGTTTGGATGCTTTATTCACCGTATTTCGGAGTTATAATTGTGCATTTCGCAGCGCCCTTATACACGGTATGTGTCTTTTCGAAGACGGAACACGAGCCGCAGGGCGGCGAGCCAAGGGAACGCCGAACTCGTCGCACGCTCATTCGAAGTCTACTTATTGACGGTATGTGCCTTTTCGAAGACGGAACTCGAGCCGCAGGGCGGCGA
>URNP01000007.1 GCA_900549225.1 uncultured Eubacteriales bacterium
ACGTTGCTGCCGATGACGCCGATAGCGCCGCCAACGCCGCCCGTTTCGGTGACGACCGAGCCGGTGCTCGTGCCGCTCACCGTGAGCGTTCCGTTTGCCTCGAAGTGCGAGTTCTGAACGCTGATACTGATATTCTTAAACTCGTCTTTGTCTTTGAGCGTATTGGGTACGCCGAGGTAGCCCACCGATCCGCCGACTGCCGTGTCTGCGCTCGCAACGGTGAGATTGTCGGATTTGTTGATGAATTGAGCGTATTCTACGTTGCCCGCAATGACGCCGATTGAACCGCCGACGTACGCTTTGCCGTCAACGTTGCCGAGGTTTTCAAACTTGACGAGAGCCGACGGGCTTGCGCCTTTAATCGTGCCGAGCAACAGTCCGATTGAACCGCCGATATAGTTGCCTTTGCCGACGACTTTTTGGGAGTTTTTGAACTCTGTGGGAACGCCGTTTTTCGTGCCTATGGTCACGCCCTTTCCGACGTAGCCGATAAGACCGCCGACGTAGTTGTTGCCTTCGACCAAACCGTCGTTGGTGAAAGTACCTGCGATATCGACTGTGCTGTCGGTGTCCTCTCTCGGCTCGTCGATTTCGCCGATAAAGCCGCCGACGTAGTCGCCGCTACCCGTTACGTTGCCATTGTTGGTGATTGAAAGTTGTTTGATGAGATCGGAACGGCTTGTAACCTTGCCGATATCCTCATTTTTAATAACACTTCCGTCTTCGGCAATGTTATCGAAACTCGAATCCGCCGTTGCGCCGCCCGTTTCGAGCACGCCGTTGTCATATCCGACGATGCCGCCCACGTAACTAGCGCCCGAAATTGCGCCGTTTTGGACGATTACGCCTCTGACGATTGACACCACGCCGTACTCTTTTTGGGTTGTGTCGCTTTCGTTCAAGCCTACGATACCGCCCACGTTGTTGCCCGTGCCGGTTATGGTCGCGTATATGGTGATATGAAGAGTGCCTTTGTTGTAGTTTGTGCCGTCAACGTTGTTGGAGCCGATGCCGAACACGCTTCCTGCCGAGTTCAAGCCGATGATGCCGCCCACGTTGCTCGCCGCGCTTATAGAGCCTGAATAATTGCCGTTGCCGTCACTCGAACCGATCGTGATGGTCGTGCCCTTGAGCGTCGTGTCGGTTGCGCGCGAAATATCAGCCAAGACATAGGTCGCACCTGCGTTTTTGCCGATGAATCCGCCAACGTTTTGAGCAAGCGGCGACGTCATGGTCGGATGCACGTCAAACGTACCGATGAACGTTGCGGTGTTTGTGCGCCCTGCCACGCCGCCGATATTTGTAGCAGCAATAGCATTGCCGATTGAGATTGTTCCGCTCACGGTGACGACTGATCCCGACGCAAAGTTTGCGCCTGCCGCCATATCGCCCACTATACCGCCGATATTTGCCGCCTTGTCGTTTGAATTGTCGGTTTCTACACTGACGTCGATCGTGCCTGCAAACGTGTTCTCGCCGCTGAACGTCGTGGTGACTTGCTTTGTTTCGTACGCCTCAGTGTAACCTACGAGTCCGCCGATTGCCGTGCCGTAGGTGCTGTCTTCGGCAACTTTATTATTGGCTATATTGCTTCCGTAGAACGCCTTACGAGTTATCGTCGTGCCTGCGCCGACTGAGCAAGAGTCGATAAATCCGCCGACTGCGTTGCTCATTGCACCTGCGATGCCGCCAAGAGCGTACTCACCGTTGATATTTACGCTCTTATCTGTGACTTGTCCGACTTCGCATCCCGTGATATACGCAGGAACGTATGACGAACCGTAGCCGATTATACCGCCGATATGGTGACTGTCTTCACTGCCTGCAACGGCTTGCAATTTGGCTCCTATCACAGCACAATTCTCAATACGTACTGTGTTGCCTTTTCCTTTTGCGCCGACATCACCACCAATGTAACCGACGATACCGCCGATATATCCGTTGGCTGATTCGATCTTCCCTGTTGTTTCAACAATGCAATTGCGTATTGTTGTGATAATGCCAGGGTTGTAAGTTTTATCTTGTTTGGGATCCGCGACACCAACTATTCCACCTGCATAAATACTGTCCGTATAGGCAGTTGCAGTTTCGGTTTTTCCGTATGCACCGATCTGAGATGAGCCTTCTACGCCACAATGCTCGATCACCGTATCACCGATTTGCAATCCGACAATACCACCTGCCGCGGCAATCGTTGACGAATCTTTAGAATATGCGTAAATTTTGCTCTCTCCGCCTATGGAAATGTAACCAATATAGGCGTCTTGCACCTCGGCAAACAGACCGCCGTATCCTCCGCCGTCGTTGCCCGTCGTGATTCTAACATTTTCTATAACAGTGTTTGTACCACCTTCCTGTTCACCGCTAAAGTGGCCTTTGAAAACGTTTGTTCCTCTACCTATAGCAATGAAATTCTGAATTGAGAACACACCGTATCGGCGCATTGCGCCATAATCGGCATCATTGTATGCGCCGTTATAATAGAAGGTATTATATGCCCAATAACCATAGTCTGTACCAACATACGTCGGATTCTTACCTTGATTGTACGCCTTGTTGAATATCGCGCCTTGCAAGAGCAAGTGATAACTCTTGCCGACTTTGTAATCGCCGTTTTGGTCTACAGCTTTGTACATTGTGTTGCTTGCATCGTTTGTCGCTGCGGTATCGGGGTTATCGTAAGTTGCAAGTTTTATTCTCTTTGAAGCCAAGCCGTCAAGATTATTCTTGCCGTCTGCAACTTCGATATATTTGCCTTCAAACGAGTATCCTGCATCAACAAGTGCTTGCATGCCCATGAGGTCAACACCGTCTTTGATGATATACGGATACTGTGCTGTTGCACCTGCTATTTTTCCTTCTTCATTGTAGTCGCCATAGATATTCTTTCCGTAACCGACCGAGCGCATGCTCAAACCGTTTTGCGTGTCAAGTGCGAACATAGACAGTTGCGGCAAGCAACCATAAACGTACAACCAACTATCGGGGAATCTCTTCCATTTTATCGTCGAAAGGTTGCTGACGTCATCGTCCGAAATGCTTGCGTCTGCGCCTATGATTTGTTCTTTTATGGACGTGTAATTGCCGACCGAATCGTAATTGAGCGTAAGCGCGGTTATTGACTGGTCGAAAGCGAAGTTAGAACCCGTCATTCTCAACTTGCTGTTTTCGTCCATTGCGGCGGTCAATGCGTCGTAGGTGTTGTAAACTCGACCCGTTTCCAAAAGTTCAACTTGCGTTTTGCCGATGCCGGCAACGCCTTCGTTTTGATACCATTGATCTCGAACTTCCGGATTCCAACTATTTTGACCGTTCTTGTAGTATGCATAATCGGTTCCGTTTTGCACGGCGCACAGCGACGAAACACAGTTGTTAATGGAATAACAGTCCGATGACTTTATCCTATCCGATCTACCCGACACATCGCAATAACCCGAAATTGCCGCTCCGTATCGTAAGTTATTCTTGACAGTATGACCTGTAACGATAGAGTAATCTATCGGCTTAACATAGATTGTTCCTACATTATACAAATTGTCGTACAACACATATCCCGTATATCCGCTTTCGGAAACAGGTTGCGACTGTCCTACAAAACCGCCCGCACGCACTTGCCACGAGAACTCATAAGATATATGTCCATAGTTTGTTATGTTACCTGTATTATAGCCTTGCGAAATCTGCAAATCGCCGGCAAGTCCAACAAATCCACCGGATATGGTTCCGCCATAATTTTCACGTCCTATATCCCATGCTTCTGTGATTTTAGGGAATGTGCCGCCGGCAGTTATATTGCCGATATTGTAGCAGTATGCAATAAGAGATCTACCGCCTGTTTTAACGTTATTGTCATATCTTCCCCATGGGTTTTTAGGTTGATACAAAACTCCGACGCTACCGACAAGTCCGCCTATGATATTAGAAAGCGTTAAAATATCACCGGTGTTGTATGACGCATACATTTTCAAGATAGAATACTGCCCTGTTACGCCGACGAGGCCACCGACATAACCAAATATATTTTGCCTTATACCTTCCGAAGCAGCACCTTTTACACCGCCTTCGTCTTCACCCCAATATCCCGAGTTGGATGTAATTTTGCCCGTATTCGCACAGTTTTGAATTGTCAATGTGGCTTTTGCACTCGAAGTGCCGTCATGCAAACCGATTATACCGCCGACATTGTGTCCTCCGATAATTGTGCCAGCGTTTCTGCAACTCTCGATAGTTATATTGCCGGTATAAGCGCCGATAATTCCGCCAGTACCTGAGTTGAATCCGATGTTTGATGTTCCGTATGCGGAATCAATAGAATCAAACCAGTTGTGCGTATCGCTTTTACCACTTATTGTATATGTACCTTGCAACGACGTGATGTTGCCCGTGTTTACGCACGCTTCGAGTTTGATTCCGTATCCGCCCGAGTTGTAACCGACGATACCCGCGACGTTTCTCAAACCGATGATGTTTGCCTCATTTGTGCAATTGTAAAACTCGAGTGGCCCAAACGGTTTACCCACAAATCCTGCAACGTCATATGCCGCCGTCTTTGAAACGACATCCTTATCCTCTGTAGATTCGTTGCCGTAACCGTCCATTTTGCTTGCGGCTTGAATCTTGCCTTTGATCGTGAGGTTTCTGAACGTTGCGTTTGCGGCATTCGGGAATACGCTGACTCGATAGAAGCCACCGCTGTTATAGTTTATGGTTATGTAGTGTCCGTTGCCATCAAACGTGCCTTTGAAGTTGTTTGTGCCTGAATCCTGGCTTATATCGCCTGCAAAATTGTAACCTATATTGTTCGGAGCGTTTGTTCCTGCCGTGGGAATTGTTTGAACAGTGCCAAAATTGTATTTAACGGTACTTCCGTTTGAAAACTTTGTGCCTTCGTGCTTGCCATTATTCCCGGTGTCTATAACAACATCATCTGTAAGAAGTTTGAAATATTTGCCTGCATAGGTGGTTCCCGTATACACACTATACGCAAAATCGTTCCATTCCGCTTTAGTACTGATAGTGTATGGATTTTTTTCTGTGCCGGGTGTAAAAGCATCTTCAAAATTGCCGGCAATCTTGCTATTGTCTTTCGTTGCCGTGCCGACGGTTACACCGTTGAAGTAAACGTTTGCTTGAATATATCTCAAATAGCCGTTATCGTCATAAATTCTGGTTGGGTTGCTTTCTATCGTGCCGGTGTTATTGTTGGTCACTTCAACGGTGTACCTATCAGAGCCTGAGGGCTGCTTGTATGCTTTTTCGACGTTTTGCTTTTCGCCGTTTTCTTGGTTGAACAACGGATTGGAACTGTTCCATTGTGAAACGCTTCTGAACTCAATATCTTTGACATACACCTGCATACTCGTGCCGTTTTCGGCATCGAGGCTGAACGTAAGCACGTCGTTGTTATTTGTTATCGTTCCGTTTTCGTAACCGCTAAACGTATTTTTAGTTACTTCGTCGTCACCGCTTGCGTCGTAGAATACGAGTTGTTTGTTTTTAAATCCGATTTCATTTGCATTTGGTACTTTGACTTTGAAATCGAGCGTAGTCGTTGCACCGCCAAAGCCTGCAAATTTGAACACTGCTTCGGTGATACTGTCCACGTTGTATTTGTCGATATCGTCGTCAAAAGAGATATACTTGCCGTATTGGTTTTTGCTTGCTTTTTCATACGTTGCACCCGATTGAGCAACGTATATCGTCCAACTTGACGAAATGTTCGGTTGCTGTCCTGCGCCGATAATGCCGCCCTTCGTGCCGCTTGTGCTTGCAAAATTGAATCCCGAGGTGAAACTGTTGTTGATGGTTGCGCTCAAAACGTAGCCGACAAGACCGCCGACAAAGTCTGCGCCCTTGAAGTTGTCTATTTTGTAATTGTAAGTCGTTTTATTGTTGGTTGCCACGCAGTGTTCGATCGTGCCGTTTGCCATATATCCGACAAGACCGCCGACGTATTGTGCGCCGTCTTTGCCGATTTGTGCCTGAACCGCGATATACTCGAATCTGTGTGCACTTGCGGACAGATAGCCGACAAGGCCGCCCGCATGACTGCCGTGGATGCTGACGATGCTCAATGAACTGCCGCTGAATATACTCAAGTCTTCAAGTGTGGTTGAAAGCTCTTTGTTCGTGAGAGTGAGGGTGACTTTGTCGCCGACGTAACCGATAAGTCCGCCGACGTAACTATCTGTGACGCTGACATTCTTCGTATTTTGCATCTTGCCTGCCGCCGATTTGACGAACGGGCTTTTGACCGACGGAGCAACGCCGAGATTCGTGCCCGGGGTGACGTTTTTGCTTACACCCGTTTTAAGCACGGCGAAAAGATCGGTATCTTCACTGATGCCGATGTCTGAAAGCAACGTGGAGTTCACGTCGCCCATTGCGCCGAAAAGTCCGCCTGCAAAGCCCGTGGCGTAAATCTCCGCCGCGTTGACAATATGCAATGCGTTGCCGAATATGTAAGTCGTGCCGACGGTGGAAGTTTCGTATGCCGTGCCTGCTTGCGAAGAAACGAAGCCTGCAATGCCGCCTACGAACGTTCCGAACGCCTTTGACGCACTTCCGAACGCCACGTCGTTTGTGATCGTATAATTGCCGCTGATAAGATCCGTTCCGTTGGGTTTTTGCACCGTACAATTCTCGATCGTAGCGTTTTTGCCGAGTATGCCCACCACTCCGCCGAGCACCGACGGAGTCGTATCGTCAAAATTGAACTTGATCGAACTCGTGTAGTAACTCGTGTTGAAAATCAAGCCTGCGCTTTCAATATAGCCGATAAGTCCGCCGACCACTTTGGGTGCAACGATATTGTCGCCTGTGCCGTAGTTGACGATATTGAGGTTGACGTTATGCACGCAAGGCACCGCTTTGTCATTATTGTCTTTTTTTGCATCGATAATGATAGCAGTTGAAATCTTTTCGTCGGCCTCTTTGTGATATCCGTTGCCGATAAGCACGCCGAACAGCGCGCCCACGTATTCCGTGCCTTGGACGGTCAAATTGTTGTATGTTACATTATTTTCTTTGTAAGTGCCGTTGTCGAACGAGGGCTTGAATTGAAGCAGATCACATCCCGACGCGTCGAGATACCCCACAAGACCGCCGACATATCTGAAACCGTCAACTTCGGATCTTCCAACAGGCGTGATGCTTGCTTGTCCGCTCGTGCTTCCGCCGATTTGCTCTGCCTTGGTCACAATCCACATGCCAACGATGCCGCCAACGTACTCTTTGCCTTGAACGGAACCGTTGTAGACGCGGTTTCCTTCGGAGCATTTTATAGTCGTGCCTTCCGCCTTACCCGCAACGCCGCCGACGTAGTGGTTGCCGTTCACTTTCTTTCCGTATTCGCACTTAACGTCGAAAATCGTCGAATTCTTTGCATATCCGACCACGAAACCGACGTAATCGTTGCCCGATATCTCCCCTGAAGTGCAATTCAGCGTGAAGTTCGTGATCGTTGCGCCGTCGGTGTAGCCGAAAAGTCCGATATAATCCTTTCTGATATCGTTTTTATTATAAATATAATCAATCGTATTACCATTGCCGTCGAACGTGCCCGAGAACGGAAATTCTCTCGCCGGTGAGGTCGAGTTGTCTATTCTACCGATCGGCAAGAAGTTGGTGACGCCGTCCATGCTAACGTAGCCGTCCATCTTGATCTCTGCGCCGACGCTGAAATATGCGCCTGCGTAGGATCTGTCCGTTGCCGTTGCGGTTGACTGCGGAGCGTAGCATTGTGCAGAATTATTCACCGAGTTCCACGCCATACCGCCGTTGACGATCTGACTGAGGCGCAACAGATATTCGGGTCTGTCTATGACGTACGGATTATTCTCCGAACCCCAGCCTGCGCTCGTTACGTCGCCGCCGAAATCGCTGTACAATGCCGTGTAGTACCTTGTGATATCGCCCGTGAAGTTGACTTTGCCGCTTGCTATTATGCTAGTATCGACGGGCGCGTAATTATTGTCTGATCTCGGTTCTTCAAGCGTGGTCAGATTATATTCGGTGCCTTGCTCGATCGCAACCACTCTGCCGTCGTTGTATTGAACGTACAAGATGAATTTGTCGTGGCTGTAATTGTGACGGCTGTAAACGAGCACTTGTTGCACGCCGCTTGTTTCCTTTACGTCTACTTGCAACGGATAATAATCGACTCCGTTTCCGTTGACATTTGACGTAAGTTGGTTTCCGACGATAAGATCCGCACTTCCGCCGAACCAAACCTCGCCGTTTTCCAAATGCAATTTGATATTGTACGCATTGATCTTCCACCTGAACGTGATCGTATTGCTATTGTTGTTTTTGATCACGTAGTTTCTTGCGTCTTTAAGCGTGTACGTGCGAGAATAATCCCCTGCAGGTATTATCTGCTCATCACTGCCCGTTACGTTGAATTGGCCATGGTAGCCCGCAAGGTCAACGCTTGCAAGACCTTGCTCCAAAGCGTTGTATTCAAACTCGGCGCTTAAACCGTTGTTGGCGGTAACGTATTGAGTCCACGTCCACTTTATCTCGATTTCGCAAGGCGTAATCGTGTACGTTGCCGACGTCTTGCCGACGATTTGGCCATTGATTTTGATTGTAACGTTCACATCGTAAACGTCGACTTGAGTCGGTGAACTTTCTTTGTGATTTTGTCCGAGATACACGAACAAGGACGTATACACGATCGGCGTATTTGCCGCCGCGCCGCTTTGAGTGTTCGGATACGACGTGTAGCCGAAGCCTTGTTCACTGCCGTTGTACACGGTGCTTGCGGTGGGAAGCGTGATCGCTTCCGCATGCGCTCTTATGTCACTATCAGTCGTTGCCGAATATCTTACGGTCACACTACCGGTGTCGCCCGTGAAGCCTTCTGTGGTCAAAGGCTTGACATATTTATAATTGGAATCCGAAACGGCTTTGCCGTTGTCCGTCACAAAGAAGTTGTTTGCGGCAACGCTGCCGACAACCTTGAATCCGTTGATATCTTGAGTGAGGATATCCGTCCACACTTTTTCATTGTAACTTCCGTTGTCGATGGCAAGCGGCGTAATCGCAAACGCAGTCGTCAACCAATGTCCTCTCGTGCTTATGGTCGGGTTGGGCGTTGCGGTGCTGTTGAGATTCGCGCTGTACGTCTTTTCGTTGACCGCCCAAGAGTAGTCAACCGTCCCCGCGTCGCCCGTGATAGCGCCGATTCTTCCCGATACGTAACGCAAAATGCGCTGACCTTCGACGTCATAGCAATAGTTGATTGTGCTTGTAGACTTGCCGACGATGCCGCCGATATAGTCGTTGCCTTCGATGATGCCATGGATATTGGCGCAATACGACACGTCTGCCTGCGCAAAGCCTACGATTCCTCCGACGTAATTTGAACTGCCGAGATACGTCCCGTCTACATTGCACGCCTTGATATTGCCCGTGTTGTAGCAATGCAAAATCGTTGCTGCTGCAGACGTGTAGCCCACTATGCCGCCTACGTATACGCCTTTGGGATTGCCAGAAACTTCCGTCGTTCCGGGATTTATGGTAACCGTGCCTTGAATATTTGCTTCGTTATAACTGTTTTTGACGGGTGCTTGGCATCTTCCTGCGATACCTCCGACGGCGCTACCGCCGATAACGTTGCCCTTATTCACGGCACTGAGGATTTCCTTGTCAGCAAAGCCCGTGATACCGCCGATAGCAGAACCCGAACCGCCGTTGATTGCGCCGCTGTTTTCAAACGAACCGTAATTGTTGCTTGAATCGCACCAATAGCCGTGATATTCACCGCCAATACCGCCGACCATACCGCCGCCGTTGATTGCGCCGCTGTTTTTCACGACTCCGTACATTCTTCCGTTTGCATCGGAATATCCTACGATACCTGCCACTTGCCCGCCCGTACCTGTGATAGTTCCGCTGTTGGTTGCGCCGTTTATGGTCAAACTTGTCGCAAAGCCTACGATACCGCCGATTGCCGACACTGCAGTGACTTCTTTTGTATTCTCGCAAGCGGTAATCTCGCCTGCGCATATCTTGCCGACGATGCCGCCCACGTTGTCAGCGCCTTTGACCACACCGTTATTCGTACAATTTTCTATTTTACTATTATCGGTATATCCGATGATACCGCCCGTTTCGCTCTTACCGTTTATTTCTGCGCTGTTGGTGCAACCACTGATATTTACTGTCTGACCGCTGTTGTATCCGACGATACCGCCAAAACCGTACGTACCGTTGTTTGCGTTATTGATTTTCGCATTGTTTACACAGCCGCTTATAGTCACGCTGAACGTGCCGTTGCCGTCCACGCCGCCTACGATTCCGCCCACTCTAGGACGAGTAATATCGCTGCTGCCGTTGAAGTTGATTTGAGAACCACTTAACGTCGTACAATTTGATATGGTGCTTGCGCCCGACACTCTGCCTACGATACCACCGATATATTCGTTGCCCCAAACCCAACCGTTCACGTTGCACTTCTCAATCGTGCCGCCGTTGAGTTCGCCTGCGATACCGCCGTGATACTTGCCGCCATTGTTGTTGACCGTCAAATTGGCGAGATTTACGTTTTTGATTGTTCCGCCTTGAACGTAGCCGAAAAGTCCCGAATAATCGTAACCGTAGGTTTTCAAATTCGAGATTGTATACGAACCGCCGTCAACCTTACCGCCGTCAAACGTACCTTTGAAAGGTTTGCTTGCACTGATACCGATAGGAGTGCTTGCGTCTTCTGTTACATAGTTGAACTTAAATTCGTTTGCTTGCCACGTTCCGCCCGAGCACGTTGAGTAAATGCGGAATTTACTATATCTGCCCGCCTTACCTGCGCCGTTCATATCGTACACGTCAACTTGTGTATTGTCTGTCGTCGGCCAACTATTGTTGGTCGTGTCATCTATAAGATACCAATTGACGCCGTCGTTTGAGCCTTCGATTTTAAAGCGGTTCGGATTTCGACCTGCATTACCCGAAGTATCGTTGCCCGTCCACCAACTGTAACTGGTCACAACGATAGGAACACTTGTGGTGACGTATATCGTGACTGCTTTTGCGTCGCTGATACAAAGTTTTGTCTTCTTTCCCGACGTTGTGCCGTCAAAAAGTTTGTCGACGGTCTCACCGCTGTTTCCTACAGGGTCACTCGAAATGCTGCTGTATGTGAAACTGCTTGCATACGACATACTCAAGTCGTTTGCGAGTTTGAAATAGCAATTTGCAAAACCTTTTCCTTGTTCTGCGTTAGGATCGGTTATGTAAGCATATTGCGAGCCTTGAATGCTTGCAAGCGTTCCGCCTGCGTTAGCACTACAGTTATAGTTTACGATCAAAGCAAGCGCTTCCAACTGGGCTTGGGTGTGTATAACGTATGGGTTATTCTGCGATCCCCACTTTCCCGTTCCGTTATCAAACTTGCCAAACTCAAATTCTTGCGACCAAACCACTTTGAAAACCAAAGTAACGTTTTGATCGTCTATACCCTCTTGTGCGTTTGTAAGCATCTCTTTGAAATCTGCAACAGTGATAACAACGGATGCTTGTGCGTTTTCTGCATTTTCAAATGTGAGAGCCCTTCCACCTGAGTTGATAGTCCATTTTTCAAAGAACACGTTTTCTTTTCCGAATCCGTTTCGTGGCAAAGACACGTTGCCGTTGTCAAAACTTCCCGTAACATCTATCATTGAACCGTAAGTTGAACCGTTACCGTCAAACGAAAGCGTATATGCTATCGGCTTCCAAATGGCGTAAATATGGCGTTGTGTGCCGTTTTCACCTGCTATTATAGAAGTACCTATCGAAACTTGTGAATCGCGATTTTCGGCCCACCCTACAAAATAGTATCCTAATTTTTGAAAATTGCTTGGCAAATTGCTTGCCGTATACAAATCTATGGTTTCACCTTTATTCTTCGTAACCGTAGCAAGGTTCTCACTGTTCTCGTTTCCTTGATAACTATCACCGTTTTCGTGATACACTAGACCAAATTGCGGCATCCATACTGCGTATAGCGTTACTATTGCTCCGTCGGTTGTTGATAGATTTAGCACGGACGCCTTGTCCTCAAAACCTCCGCTGGGCAAAACGTCCTGTGGCGTGTTGTATGGAGTCAATGTCCAACCTAAAAAACTATAACCTGCAATAGCGTAGCCGTTTGCCGTCAATTGTTTTGCAACACCCGCGTCATGAATGGAATCCTCTGTAACGCCGGTCGATTCAACCGTTGCGCCATTTGGTTTATTCGCATTATATCTAATCGTATAACGAGGCACGGTAATAGTAATCTTAATATCTTTAACAAATGCCTTATGCGTACTTCCTCTTGCGCCCGTTTTAAAACATTCATCCTTATGGTAAGAAGCAGAGAACTTTAAGTATAACGAATTCCCTATCTCAGAAGAATACTCCTTCGTTCCGGTGCTAGATTCTTCTTTATCATTATTACCTGTATTTTCAGCCTTAGTGCTAGCAATACTTTCAAAGCTTTCATCTGAAGCCGTGAAAGATGATTTTATACTTACGTCCGTATAGTGTCCGGTACCACCACTGTTGCTAGAAAGAGTGGTAAATGCGTATATAGTTGCGGAAATCTTTATTCCAATAATATTCCCTGGGGCTATTGCAGAACTTATTGAAGACAAATCAATTTTTGTTGTCGATGAAGTAGATTTGTTAATCTCAGGATACACCCATGTATCCGATGCAGAAAAAGACGGATTCCACCCATAACCATATGACTTATCATATGTCGGGGAAGCATCGCCTGAAGAAGTCCAATATTTTGTAGAATCGCTTCCATACAAGCCTGTAATCGCAACTTCTTTGTTCACATCGGCTACAGACATTACGGCACGCTTATTGGTGGTATCGTATGACACCGCCTCAGCAATTCGATTGCCACCTATAATATCTGACAAGTTATACTCAAAGTCTACCGTGTCTGAACCGTTTTGTTGGAGAGAATTTTCAATGCCGAAAGCACCGGAGAGCGTGCCGGCAAAGACAAGAACAAACAGCACCGCAAGCAGCAATCCGCTCGCAGTCCATCTCATACACTTCTTGATTTTTGTCTGTTGTGTTGTCCTTGTATTTTTCATTTTGTCTCTCCGTATATGCGCGCATTCGCACATTATTTTTTATAATTTTATATTATATATACAATCGAGGCAATCATTTTATTGGACTGTTTGCAAAATTTTTTTATTTTTTTATTTTTATTCGTTTTTATTGACTTTTTCTCTTCTGCGGATTTATATTCAATATACCCCCACAGGGTATATGAGGTGTTCTATGGAAAACAATCTAATCGGCGAGCAATGCACGGCTTGTTGCGCGTGCTGTTCGCATCAAAAGCATACGCCGAGAAGCGACGCTCAACTCAAATCGCTCAATTCGAGACTCAATCGGATTATCGGGCAACTCGGCGGAATCAAAAATATGCTCAACGAAAATCGCTATTGCGGCGACATACTCGTGCAGTTGTCGGCGGTACAGCGCGCGCTTGAGAGTTTCGGTTACGAGATACTCGGCGAGCATCTCAAGACGTGCGTGGTCGAAAACGTACAGGACGGCAACGTGCAAATCCTCGACGAAGCGATTGAACTCATCAAAAAACTGAAATAATAGGTAACATATGGAAAAGCAAAAATTCAACGTATCGGGTATGTCGTGTTCGGCATGCTCTGCGAGAGTGGAAAAGGTCGTGGGCGCGCTCGAGGGCGTGAAGAGAGTCAGCGTGAGCCTTTTGACCAATTCAATGGTGGTCGAATACGACGCACCCCTCTCGGCAAAAGATATTTGCAAAGCCGTTGCGGAGTCGGGCTACCAAGCCTCGCTCGCAAGCGATAAGTCCGAAAAAAAGGACAAGACGAATCCAATTCTCGTGATGGTGATACGCCTTGTGATTTCGCTCGTTCTGCTGATACCGCTCATGTACGTTTCCATGGGCGTAGTCATGTGGGACTGGCCGCTGTCGTTCAAGGGCGACCCGATGGCAATAGCGATATACGAACTTGTGCTGTCGCTGGTGATAATGGTGATCAACGGCAAATTTTTCGTGAGCGGAACCAAGAGCGTGTTGCACCGCGCGCCCAATATGGACACCCTCGTGTCGATGGGCAGTGCGATCTCTTTCATCTACAGCGTCGCGCTTATGATACAGGCAGGCGTACACCCCGAGCATCTGCACCATCTTGCCCACAATCTCTATTTTGAATCGGCGGCAATGATCCTTGCGCTCATCACGCTCGGCAAGACTCTCGAAGCGTACAGCAAAGGCAAAACGACGTCCGCAATCAAAGGACTTATGAATCTCGCCCCCAAGACCGTGCGCGTGCTTTCGGACGGCGCGGAGAAAGAGATACCCGTTGCCGACCTCAAAGAAAACGACCTGTTCGTCGTACGTCCGGGCGAGAACTTTGCGGCTGACGGAGAAATAGTTTCGGGCGAAACTTCCGTCAACGAATCCTCCGTCACGGGCGAGAGTATGCCCGTTGACAAAACCGTCGGTTCAAACGTCATATCGGGCACGACCAACCTCAACGGTTTCGTCACCGTAAAGGCGTTGAAAGTCGGCGAAAACACCACCCTTTCGAGCATCATAAAACTTGTCGAGGACGCGTCCTCTTCAAAAGCCCCAATCGCAAAAACGGCAGATAAAGTGTCCGGAGTGTTCGTACCAACCGTCATTTTGGTTGCTTTGCTCGTTTTCATCGTATGGATAAGCGTCACCAAAAATCTTGAAGAATCCTTGAAACACGCAATCAGCGTTTTGGTCATAAGTTGCCCCTGCGCACTCGGTTTGGCAACCCCCGTCGCAATCATGGTCGCAAGCGGAAAAGGCGCAAAAGCAGGCGTCCTTTTCAAGACCGCAACCGCCCTCGAAGAGGCAGGCAAAGCGGATATCGTAGTGCTTGACAAGACGGGCACGATAACCAAAGGCGCACCCGTAGTCACCGACGTAAAGTCGCTCGAAAATCTTTCTCAAGACGAACTGATTTTGCTTGCGGCAAGGCTCGAATCGGGCAGCGAACACCCCGTCGCATCCGCAATCGTAAACCGTGCAAAAGAGATTTCGCAAGACGAAATCGTCACCGCCGACGGCTTTGAAAATCTATCGGGACACGGCGTCAAAGGCGTTATAAACGGACTTGAAGCACTCATAGGCAACGCCACTTTGATGAGCGCAAACGCACTGCTTTCAAGCGATGCCGAGCAGATCGGAAAGGAATTTTCAACACAAGGCAAAACCCCGCTCTACTTCGCTTTGGGCGGCAAAATCGTTGGCATAATCGCCGTTGCGGACGAGATCAAACCCGACAGCGCCGAAGCGATTTCCACTCTCAAAAAACAAGGATTGCGCGTGGTTATGCTCACGGGCGATAACGCGTTGAGCGCAAATGCGGTTGCTCAAAAATGCAACGTCGACGCGGTCATTTCCGACGTTCTTCCCGGCGACAAAGACAGCGTTCTTTCCGTTCTCAAAAAGTACGGCAAAGTCATAATGGTCGGCGACGGCATCAACGACGCTCCCGCCCTCTCGCGTGCGGATATCGGTATTGCCATAGGCGCAGGCACGGATATAGCAATCGACAGCGCGGACGTCGTGCTTATGAAATCGAGCCTTTCCGACGTCGCAAAGGCAATCACGCTTTCAAGGCGCACCCTTCTCAACATAAAAGAGAATCTGTTTTGGGCGTTCGTCTACAACGTTGTCTGCATTCCGATAGCGGCAGGTGCGCTGTCCTTCGACCCCGTAAATATCACGCTGAATCCTATGATTGCCGCAGGCGCGATGAGCCTTTCAAGCGTATGCGTCGTTCTCAACGCTTTGAGGCTGAATCTCGCGAATCTCAACAACGGCACGAAACGCAAAAAACCGCCCGTCGATTTTGACGTAGAATCGGTAAAAGCGGCTATAAAAAGCAACAATAGCGGCAATAATAACGACAGCACAAACGCCGCTTCAAGCGGCGACAACGCAACGTCTTGCGCCGACGATATCTGCAACGATAGCACCCCCAACCGCACGAACGACGCCGTAGACTGTGAAAATGCGAATCTCCGCAACGACGGCAATCGCAACTCTTCAAATCCCGACAACACGATACAAGGAGAACAAACTATGCAAAAAACGATTTCAATCGAAGGTATGATGTGTATGCATTGCGTAAAGCACGTCAACGACGCTCTTTCAAAGGTCAGCGGAGTATCTTCCGTAAACGTCTCGCTTGACGACAAAAACGCAGTCGTAACTCTCTCGACGGACGTAAGCGATTCGACGCTCAAAGCCGCCGTCGAAAACGCCGGCTACGACGTGGTATCCATCAAGTAATTCGCAAAATATTGCAATTCCCACACGAAAAAACAGGCCTCTTGACAGCCTGTTTTTTTATATCCGATTTTCCTCAAATGCGCCGACGGCGCAACATCGTTTTTGGTGCAATAAGAAAACATCACTTGCCAAAAACAAATATAACCGTCGGAAAGAACAATATCGCTTTCGGGCAACGAGAATAGGAATATCTCTTTATTTTATCATCAGTCGTCTTGCGGTTCTCGGGTCGAGATCGTAGACGAAATTCTTGTCCTCGTCGCCGTGGAAATCACTGCCGCCCGTCGGAAGCAAACGATACTTTTCCATAAGCGCGGAAAAGTTCTTTCTGTCCTGCTCGTTGTGCGATGGATAGTTGAGTTCCATACCGTCCAAACCGAATTGTTTCAAACCGCCGAGCAATATATCGAGTCTTTTATCGAGAAGGTATTTTTTGGGGTGCGCGACGGAAGCGAAACCGCCGTATTTCTTTATGAGTTTAACCGCCTCCACGGGAGTAAGACGTTTTGCCTCGCAATACGCCTTTGCACCGGGTTTGAGATATCGGTCAAACGCGTCGTTGATATCGTGGCAATAGCCTTGTTTCACCATTTGACGAGCCATGTTCATACGTCCCAAACCGTCCGCCGAAAAGTCAATATCGAGATCGATTCCGAGGTCTTTGAGTTTCTTGCCTATGCAAACGTTTCTTTCTTTGCGCATATTCTGAACGTTTTGCAAATCTTGCACGAAATCGGGGTTTTTGCAGTCGATATTGTATCCTAAAATATGGATTTCGCAAATTGAATAGGTGCTAAACTCGATTCCACCGACAAATTTTATACCGAGTTTTCGTGCTTCGTCATGTCCTTCGTCAAGCCCCGCCACGCTGTCGTGGTCGGTGATTGCCATGACATCGAGTCCTTTGCTTTTTGCCCAACGAACGACTTCTCTCGGTGAGAGAGAACCGTCGCTTCTTGTTGTGTGAACGTGCAAATCAGCCTTCATTTATTTCGTCCTCAAAAGTAATATCGTCGTCGCTCGAAGATGCGATAAGTTGTTCCATATCAGGGCCTTTCTCATCGGAAAGACTGTTGACTTTGTTGAGTTTCTTGCCGATTATTCTGGTGCGTTCTTCGGCGTTTTCAAGCGACTTTTTCACGGTGTCGAGGCGATCGCCCGTCTGTTTGAGATACTTTGTGAACAGCGCGAAATCGCTCATAAATCCTTGCAAAAGTTTGCCTATTTCCGTGCTGCGTTTTTCGATTGCAACGCTTCGGAATCCCATTTGCAAGCTGTTGAGCAACGCGGCAATAGTGGTCGGTCCGCACACCACGATTCTGAACTTATTTTGAATTTCCTCAACGAGTCCTTCACGCTTGATAATCTCGGCGTACAGTCCTTCTGTGGGAAGATACATAATCGCAAAATCAGTGGTTTTGGGAGGATTAACGTACTTATCTCTTATGGTCATAGCCTCGTTTTTCACGCGATTTGCAAGTGCTTTGCTTGCCGCCTCGACTCCGTCGGGATCTCCTTTTTCGGACGCTTCGACAAGCCTTGCGTAATCTTCGATGGGAAACTTTGCGTCGACGGGCAAAAAGACTTCCTCGTCGCCTTTTCCGGGCATACGAATGACGAAGTCAACCATATCTTCACTGCCGCGTTTGATGCGCACTTGCTTTTGATATTGTTCGGGCGCAAGGATTTGCGCAAGCAGGTTTTCAAGCGACACCTCGCCCCACGTTCCGCGCGTCTTGACGTTCTTGAAAATGCGGTTTAGATCGTTGACGCCCGTCTGCAAATTCTGAAGTTCGGTGAACGTTCTGTTGATTTCCTCGAGCCTGTCGTTGACGATTTTGAAAGACTGATTGAATCTCGTCTCGAGCGTGGCGCTGAGTTTTTCGTCCACGGTTTCGCGCATTTTTTCGAGTTGCTTTGCGTTGTCCTCTTTCATCTCTTTCATACTCGTAGCGTTGAGCGCAGTGAGATGAGCGATGCTTTGCTCGTTTGCAACACGCAGATTCGCAATGCTTTGAGCGGTTGAAGTTTTGACTTCCTCGAGTCCTCTTTGCGTTGCTTGCATAAATCTGTCCATACGCTCGCCCACCGCTTTGATATTGTCCGTTTGAGCGTTCAGCGTACCCACGAGCATAGAGTTGTTGATTTTCATCGCCGTGTCGATATCGTTTTTGAGCCTGTCGTTGTCCTCTTTGACGCTCAAAGCCGTGGCGTTATCCGATTTCGAGGCGGATTTTTTGAGCAGAATCAAACAAAGTGCCACGCAAGCAATTGCGAGTACGATGCAAATTGCGCTCATAATATACAGTCCGGTCATAATAACCTCCTACGCGGCGATTTTTTTGCCGCAATACCTATTCGATATTTTCGATTTCGTTGACTGATTGTCGATTGGATTCTATTTCGTTAATCTCTCATATCTTAGTTTCTTTCGTTTTACGCAGATAAGGTTGTGTTCTCGATTCTTTGCGGTCGCAAAATACTATTTTCGCTTTTCGATATACGCAAGCGCCTTATCTCTGTCGTCGAGCAACGGATTCATCACCGTATCGAGCCACAAATCTTTCAGAATCTCGCTTCTTTTGTTCTCCGCCACGCCAAGCGCAATCAAGTCGTTGCCGTTCACCTTCAAATCTTTGATAGAAAGCGGCGTGCCGTCAAATTGCATTTCGTTTGCGATCGTGCGGATTCTGTTTTCTCTATCGATTTTTCCCGACGACGCCAAAGCGTCTGCGTCCATAAGATCGCAAAGATCAAAAATAATATCGTAGTTCAACGCAACGAATCGGCGAAGTTTTGCGGTAGACGTATCGCCGTTGATATCCGTCATATGCAACGCAACGAGTCGCACGATACGTTTTTGCTCTGCGGTCGGCATTTTGAAACGCTTGCAAATCTTCTCTGCCATCTGCGCGCCGATTTGAGCGTGATCGTGCATATTTCCGTTGAGTCTTACGGCTTCCGCTTTTCCCACGTCATGAATAAGCGCGGCAAATCTCAATCTCGGCGGCGCGTACTCGTACGCTTTGAGCGAGTGTTCGTATGCGTCGTAAAGGTGATAACGCTTCGGTTGCGGCAATCCTTTGAGCGAAGCAAGTTCGGGCAAAAGCAAATCTACGAGTCCGAGCGAATCGAGCATTCTTATTCCTCTGACGTGTGCGTCCGCAAGACAAAGCGAGGGATGTTTCTTGTCTGCCGCAAAGATTTTTTTGAGTTCGTCCGCAATTCTCTCAACGGCAATATCCTTCACTCTCCACGCATTTCGTTTTGCGACTTCAAAGGTTTCTTTTTCGACCTCGAATCCTAGTTCGGATGCAAATCTCACCATCCGAAGCACTCTCAGTCCGTCTGCCTCAAACACGATTTGAGGGGTATCTGCAGTTGAGATAATTTTGTTTTCGATATCTTTCTTCCCGCCGAGCAAATCAACGATTTCGCCCGTCAGAATATCTTTGTAAAGAGCGTTGCACTTAAAATCCCTGCGCATTGCGTCAAGGCTCATATCCGAAGTGAAGCAAACGTCTTTGGGGGTATGTTCACCGCTTGCCGAATCGTAACTGTCCGTGCGGAAAGTCGTGTATTCGCAAAGAAAATCACCGTGCGAAATATGCACCGTTCCCATACGCAGATTTTTGTCTGAAACGACAAAATCCGAGGTTGAAAGTATCTTTTTGACATCTTCAACCTTGAGTTGTGCGCAAACGTCTATATCAAAACTCTCTATGCCGAGCATCTCGTCACGCACCGCTCCGCCCACTTCAAACAGCGTCGCGTGCGGCTTGAAAAGTGTTGCGAGAAATTTGAGTTCGTCTTGCTTTTCAGCCACCGTAAACCTCGGGAGCAAGCACGCAAACGTCCTTGAAATTTCTCATCTTTTCGCCGTAATCGAGACCGTATCCGACCACGAATTCGTTTTCGATTTCAAAGCCGATATAGTCGCCTTTGAAGTCGACTTTTCTTCTTGACGGTTTGTCGAGAAGAGAGCAGACTTTGAGGGTTTTCGGTGCGCGTGCAAGGAGAAGTTTTTTGAGATAGCAAAGCGTGATACCCGTGTCGATGATATCCTCGACGATAATCACGTTTTTATCTCTTATAGGCTCTGACAAGTCCTTTATCATCTTCACTTCGCCGCTTGACTTCGTTCCTGCGCCGTAACTCGACACTGCGATAAAATCGATTTCCACGTCGCCTTCGATCTCTCTTACGAGATCGGCAAAAAAGATGCTTGCGCCTCTCAACGTACACACGAGAGTCACGGATTCGCCCTTATAATCCTCGTTGATTTGCTTGCCGAGTTCGGCAACTCTTTTTGCGATTTCTTCGCGACCGATGAGAACTTTTTTGATTTCTTTGCCGTACATTTTTATATCTCCGTTGTTTATTTTGATTGATAATTTTTGTTTTTTCGTTTAGATTTTGGTCAATTTATACGCTATTTTAGTGCTGCCGTCAAGTTTTACTTCGCTTGATATTTCCACGCCGAATATCGCGAAAACTTCGCTGCCTTTTGCCACGACCGCAAGACTATCTCTTTTGCGAAGAGGCACTTTTTTATCCGTCAAAAAGTCGCCAACGCTCTTCCTTCCGCCGCCGAATTTTTTGATATAATCGCCTCGTTTTATATTTCGAAGCACAGTGCCGTCGGGCAATTTTTCCGCGTCGATATATAACGCCTTATCAAAGTTTGAATCGTCGTAGTTTTTTGCGTTTTCAATCAGTTTTTCAACGCAGTTTTCGTCAAATCCCACTTCGATTTTTTTGATTTCAACACCTAAATTTTCAAATTTTCCTTCGCAGAAAGCCGACTCTTCATCACTCTTTTCGCAAAGCGAAGCGACGTTTTCTTCTCTTGAAAACACGAGGCAGTTTCCGTCTTTATGCACTCTTATACCGTGTGTGAGTTCTATTCTCTTGCCGTTTTGCGCCTTTGCAAGTTCAAATACGAGCGGAAAATGCCTTTGCTCTATATCTTGGCATACTCCGAGCAAGTTCACCGCTTTCATCACGAGAAGTTTTGCAATCATCACGTCGTCAAATAGCGAAATATCCACCTCGACTTCGCCGTTTTCAAGGTGCAACGACGGCGTTTTTTCGTCCAAATAATCGCAAATTTCGCTTGCGTTTTCACAAAGTCTTGAAACGGAAGTGCAAAAAGAAGGAAATCTTTCTTTGATACGTTTGAGTTCGGCACGCAAAAAATTGCGGGTGTATTTCTCGTCGGAATTCGTTTCGTCTTCGACGAAGTGCAAACCGTTCGTCGCCACGAAATCGTCAATATCTTCTCTTTGGCAACCGAGTAAAGGTCGGATATATCTTCCGTTGACTTCTTTCATTCCGCAAAGACCTTTGACGCCCGTTCCTCTTATTATGCGCATAAACAAGGTTTCGACCTGATCGTCCAAGTGGTGCGCAAGCGCGATATAAGCGCAAATTCCCTCGTCAATCACCTTGTCGAAAATCTCGTATCTCAAAATCCTTGCGCCTTGCTCGAGCGTGTATCCGTTTTCCTCGCAGAACGACGGGACGTCAACCGAATATGCAAAAAGCGGAATATCGAATTTCTTGCAAAAATCCGCAACGAATTTGCTGTCATTGAGGCTACTCTCGCCTCTGATTCCATGCTCGACGTTTATTGCAACGATATCGATTCCGGCCGTTTTCATTGCATAGGCAAGCGCGACGGAATCTCTGCCGCCGCTCAAAGCAACGCCTATTTTCTTGCCCGAAAAAGACGGATTTTCAAAAAATTTATTCAAATTTATTTGAATATCGTTTGCCATACGGCAATTATACAGCAAACCGGCAAAAAACACAACACATTATGACTCTATATCAAATGCATATATTCTAGTTGGACGAAACGCACGAACGAAGTATTAGGATATAACGCGTTCCATTTATAAAAACGCTTCGAGCGAGTATGCGTTCGGCTAAGGCTTCGCCTTCCGCAATTATCAATTATTCATTATTAATTCTATCGGGCGCTTACTACGTATGCAGCATTGCCGCGCTCGCTTTACACCGATAGTTACACCATAAAAAGCCGCATCGCAAGCACGGTGCAATCGTCGGTTGCGCCGTTTTGAAGTGCTTTTTCAAGGATTGCGTCGGCAAGCGTTTGCGGATTTTGCGTGTCGATTTCGTCAATCGCTTCGCATACGCCCGTTCCGTCAAGCGCGTCGAAAACACCGTCGCTCATCATCAGCAGCATATCCCCGTCAAAAAGTTGATATCGTGACGTTATGCTTTCCACGTCATCCACGATTCCTATGGGAGCGCAGGTGCAAGTGAGCATCTCGATATTTTCCTTTCTTATGATAAAACTGCTTGCCGAGCCGAGTTTGACCACGTCAAGGCCGCCCGATTGCATATCCAATACGGCGATATCCAAAGACGAAAACATATCCTCCGCGCCGAGTTTCAAAAGTTTGTTGGCAAGGCTTAGAATTATGCCCGAATCTATCCCCGCTCGGTAAAAACTCTCAATCATACGCACGGCGTTTTTGCTCGTTTCGCTCGCTTTTGCTCCGTGTCCCATACCGTCGCATATGGCAAAAAGTCTGCGAGTGCGCGACGGACACAGTACGCTCACCGTATCTCCGCTCTCGCTCTCGTCGCCGTACTTCTTCTGCGCCCTGCCGTACGCCACCTCGTAGACGGGCGCGCAGTCGAGATACACCGTCTTTTGCTCTCCTTTGTCCTGGATTTTGGAGATTTCCATCTTGCATCCGAGACTTTTGGATACGATTCTTGCAAGCACGGCTTTTTGTGCGTCTTGCTCTCGCACCAAAAGCGTTGCACTCGACTTCGAGCCTTCTCCGCACACGACTATTTCGCTTGCCACGATATTATGCTTCAAAAGTTCCGCTTTGAGAAGTTCGACGTCGTCGGATGCAAAATTGACTTGCTCTGCGCAAGACGTGGCAAGAGAATCCAAAACGAGTGCGACTCCTGCAAACTGCTCGGACATAAGGCTCTTGCACGCAACGAGATTTTTTGCCTCGCTCATACGCTTTTTGTACGCCTCCGCGCTCGTGTTTATCGCAGATGCGAGCGAGTGCATATTGGAGCATCTGCTCGTGACGAAAGGCGGCATATCCAAAATCGTAACCTTGCCTCTGTTGACGGCGGCGTCTGCCATTGGCAGAAGCACGCTTGCCGTGTCCGAACCGAGCGCCGAAAAACAGATTTCCCTATCCTTGCACCGTCCGCAAAAACTCTTTGCGACTTCCTTTGCGAGTTTGTCGGGAGAGCACTCCGAGGACTTTTCGGCAAGTTTTTCGAGATTTTTGGACATATCGTAAAACACGTCGGACGCCGAAGCAAGTCGCGTTGCAAGTTCTCTGCCGCGCCTATTGACCACGCCCGTAAACGCTCTTCGGTTGTCGCCCCTTGCAAGCCCCTTGATTTTGGTCGTAACGGACGAGGGTATGCACAAAGCGCACACCACTCCGACGGCGCAAGTTGCAAGCGATTGCCACCCTGCGCCGCTATATGCCCTCAGCAGCCACTCGACGCCCTCGACTGCGATGATAGCGAGCGCGGACGACCATTTCGTGAAAGGCGAAAACGCAACTGCGGCAGTAGCAATCGCAACCGACGCGCCGAGATAGGTCATATCGCCCATGGCAACGCTCATTCCAACGCCCAAAAGTATTCCGACGAAAAGCGTCGTCTGCGCCCTGAAGCACGCCGACGAAAACAGCACCAAAAACGAAAGCACGATTCCGTAGGCGTAAAATCCGTATGCGCCGACGCCCGACAAAGCGTAACCCGTCACCGCAAGCGAAATGCCGCCGCATATCAACTCATCAATCGTTGCCTTGTGCAGAATCGAGCGCACGAAAACCGCGTACGCGCATATGCCGAAGCAAAAAGTCATAACCAGCGCAAACATAGCGCACAAGCCGAATCTGAAATAATCTCCGTCAAAAACACAGCCGCATACGACGTACGGGACTATGCCTGCAAACGAACACAGCGCAATCACCCAAAGCGGAACGTTTTTGCGGAATTTATAGAAAACGGCATACGTCACGACGAGTATAACAACGGGAGCAAGCGCATACAAAAGCATACGCCAATCGGGTGTAAAAGCGATATTTGCACAGATAAAACAAGGTGCGATTGCAAGGATATTTTGTCTTGCAAAAACCAATGCGCAAAACAGCGCAAGCGAGAGAGCAAAACCGAAAGACGGTACGCTCGCAAACAAAAACAACGCAAGACCTTCGAGTGCAAAAGCAACCGCAGTCTTTGCGCTCATCTTCAAATCGAAGGTCGGAAACACTTTTCTTTTGACGGCTAAAGCATGGTTTTTCATACCCGTATTCTAACAAATATGTTTCCGTCAAATTTTCCGTTTGCCGCCAAAAAGGCGCGCATAAAGTCTTATAGACTCAATATTTGTCGAATCTTTTATTGTCGTAAAAAGCGTTTTATATATGCAAATCACGGAGATAAACACCGTTTTCGAGCAAATGAAATGACGTCGTATATTAAGTTTGACAACGACCGTTTTTGCGTTTATAATCGTAAAAAACAAAACTTTCAAGGTTTGAGATGAACAACAAAAGACTATCCTCGATAAAGAATATCACCCTGCTGTCGTTGATGCTTGCATTGACGATTCTCTTTTGTTTCGTTCCCGTCCAAATAGGCACGATAACGCTTGCGCTTATGATTGTGCCAACCATAATTCTCGCTCAAACCGCTGATTTCAAAACCTCTCTCACGATGGGAATTTTGATGGGAATCGTCAACTATATTGCGTGGTTCACCACAAAAGCCGCGTCACCCGTCGCCCCCATATTTCAAAACCCTATCGTGTGCATCGTTCCGCGAGTTCTCATCGCAGTCGTCTGCTATTTCACAAGATTCGGACTTCAAAAAACCGCCCTGCTTTTGAGAATGAAACGCGCGTGCAATTATGAATATATGCGCGATTGTGCAAACGAGAATTCTTGCAACTTCTCCACCGAAAAAGCGGACGAACACTTGCAAGAATCAACTCCTTTTTCAAACGATTTTGCCGATAACGACGTCGAATCGGCAAACACGATTTCAAAATCGCAAGAGGGCAAAAAACGCGCAAAAGAGATTTTGACCGACCAGTTTATATACGCTTTTTCGGCGGCGCTCGGCGTTGTCACCAACACTCTTTTCGTTGCGATATTCACGCTTTTGTTTTTCAACGGAACGTCGATTGCGCAAAACACCGTAGTCACCGTCGAATACGTCCTTGCGTGGTTCGGCGTAAACTTTGCCGTCGAAGTCGTATCTTTCTCGTTGATCACTCCTCCCATAGTGCTTGCTCTCAAAGCCGCAAAACTTGCAAAATAGTTTTCGTCCGATACCACAGACGATTGCCTTTCCTCTGTCCTCTCTTTATATCACTGCTAATATATCTTTTCATATCGTTAATTCTGCTATAAAAGCTCAAAAATCAATCGGATTTTGACCGTTTCAACGCAAAAAATTCATACAAATTTCAATGGTTGTATTATTTTTTCGATTATTTGACAAATAGTCTATTTACACTGTTTTTTGCGTGTGTTATACTATTTATATCTTATAAATAAGGTGAAATATGGGCAATTACGTTCTCGCTTACGACGTAGGCACAACAGGCATCAAAACTTGTCTTATCGAAATCGACAAGAGCATCAAGATTCTTTCGGCGGCTTCACAAGGCTACGAACTCTACGTTCTCCCCGGTGGCGGCGCAGAGCAAGACCCAAACGAATGGTGGGACGCAATGAAGTCCACCACTCGCCGCATTTTTGAAAATTCGCCTATCAAACCCGAACAAGTCGAAGGTATCTCTTTCTGCTCTCAGGCACAAGGACTCGTGCTTGTCGACAGAGACGGCGTCCCCGTACACCGCGCGTTCAGTTATATGGATCAACGCGCAACCAAGGAAATCAAAGAAGGCTTGCGTTTCGGGCTTCAAATCGAAGGCGCAAATATAGTGCGACTTCTCAAATCTCTTGCAATTACCGGTGCTGCTCCAATGAGCGTCAAGGATCCTCTTTGGAAATATTTGTGGCTCAAAAACAATGAACCCGAAAACTTTGCGCGCGTTTACAAATGGCTTGACGTCAAGGAATATCTCATCGCGCGTATGACGGGTGAATTCGTGCTCACTCACGACTCGGCATTCGGCACGATGCTTTACGACCTCAAACACAAATGCATCAGCAAGAGCATGTGCAAAATGTTCGGAATCAACGTAAAGCATATGCCTAGACTTATCGAATCCACAGAGTGCGCAGGTCCTCTCACCGAAAAAGCCGCAGAGGAACTCGGACTTGTCAAAGGCATCAAAGTTTACGGCGGTGGCATGGACGCAAACCTCATCGGCGTGGGCGCAGGATCGACGGGACTCGGCGATACTCACATTTACAGTGGCACTTCGGGCTGGGTAGGCACGATAACCGACAAGCCTGCCGTTGACGTAACTTCGATGATTGCGGCGGTCGTAGCGGCTCAACCCGGCAAGTACAACTACTTCGCAGAACTAGAAACGTCGGGCAAATGTTTTGAGTGGGTAAAGGACCATATCGCTCTCGACGAGTGCGGCATCTACATTCAAAAGACGCATATCACCGACGATATCGAAAGCAAATATCTCAGTCTCTTCTCTTATATGACTTCGATCGTGGACGACATTCCCGCAGGAAGCGGCGGCGTCATCTTCACACCTTGGCTTCACGGCAACCGTTGCCCGTTTGAAGATCCGAACGCAAGAGGTATGTTCTTCAACATCAGTCTCGAAACCGGCAAGACGGAACTTATCCGTGCGGTGCTCGAGGGCATCTGCTATCACAAACGCTGGATGCTCGAAGCGTCGGCAAAGAAGGTCAAACCGTCCGACGTTATCAGATTCGTGGGTGGCGGCGCACTTTCCGACTTCACTTGTCAAGTGCTTGCAGACATCACGGGACACGTCATCGAAACCGTTGACAATCCGCAAAATATCGGTGCTGTCGGCGCAGCGGCTTGCGTGGGCGTAGGCTTGGGCATAATACCTTCTTTTGACGAAATCAAGAAGTTTATCCCTGCAAAAAAGACGTTTAACCCCAACTTTGAGTTGAAAGAGAAAGTTTACGACAAAGGCTTTGAAGTGTTCAAATCCTTGTACAAGCAAAACAAAAAGAATTTTGCAATCCTCAACGCAAACAAATAAAAACAGCGACGCTCGCATCTGCGAGCGTCTTTTTTAATTAATAATGAATAAGTAATAATTGATGGAGGGGCTTTGCCCATCACCCCAAAAGAGAATCTATTATGTAACTTGCTTTAGAAAAGACGCTTGCGACTAAATATGTGTCAAGTTATCTCAAAGAGATAAGTGACACGTGTTCAGCATTCGGCGCAAAGATTTACAGTTCTTCTCCCGTAAACCTGAGCGGCAATACCTCGTCGAGTTTGAATACTTTGAATTTTTCGGGAGTGCCCAAAACCACCTCAAAGTCGCTGTCGCAAAACTCCGACATAACCTGACGGCATACTCCGCAAGGTGCGCAAAGCGGAGATATTTCTCCTTCTCTTCCGCCTACGATTGCGATACACTTAAACTCTCGTTCGCCTTCACTGATTGCTTTTGCAAAAGCGGTACGCTCTGCGCAAATGGTTGCGGGGAACGAAGCGTTTTCAAAATTGCACCCCGTATATTCTTTGCCATCCTTGCCCACGAGCACCGCGCCGACTCTGAAGTGCGAATACGGGACGTAGGACATTTTGCGCATTTCGTTGGCTTTTTCCATCAAACGTTTGTAATCCATAAACTACCTCCGAAATCCGACTTATTTCTCGACTACGGAGAGGAAACTATCGCCTGCGGTGTCTTTTTTGTCAACGCCGAGATAGTCGAGGACGGTTGCGCTGATATCGGCAAAAGTGCTTCTCGTGCCGAGATTGACGCCCTCTTTGATATGTTTTCCGCACACGAGCATCGGCACGTATTCACGCGAGTGATCGGTTGACGGCGTCGAAGGGTCGCAGCCGTGATCTGCGGTGATAATCAAGATATCGTCGTCGCGCATATTCGGCAGGAACTGACCGAGTTGCACGTCAAATTCTGTCATAGCGTTTGCGTAGCCTGCGATATCGTTGCGGTGACCGTATTTCATATCGAAGTCTACGAGATTGACGAAGCAAAGTCCTTCAAAATCGCGTTTCTGAATATCGAGCGTGACTTCCATTCCGTGCGTATTCGAGGTCGTACGATTGGATTCGCTCACGCTCTTTCCTGCGAAGATATCGTAAATCTTGCCAACGGATATCGTGGCAAGTCCTGCGTCTTTGATACAGTCGAGCATCGTCGTATGCGGAGGAATGAGCGAATAATCGTGTCTGTTTGCCGTACGGGTGAATGGATACTCTCCCGTAAACGGACGCGCGATAACTCTGCCCACGCAGTGCTCGCCTTGGAGCATTTCGCGAGCGATTTCGCAGTATTTGTAAAGTTCGGGCACGGGAACGACGTCCTCGTGCGCCGCAATTTGAAATACGCTGTCTGCCGACGTATACACGATAAGCGCACCCGTCTTTATATGCTCTTCGCCGTAGTCTTTGATGACTTCAGTGCCGGAATACGGCTTGTTGCAAAGCACTTTTCTGCCCGTACGCTTTTCAAATTCCTCGATAACGTCCGAGGGGAATCCGTTTGGATAGGTCGGAAGAGGCTTTGGCGATATGATGCCCGCAATTTCCCAATGACCTATCGTCGTGTCTTTGCCCATAGACGTTTCCTTAAGGCGTGCGAAACTGCCCTTGGGATTGTCCACACCGCCGCCCACGGTATCGATATTGAAAAGGCCGAGGTCAATGAGGTTTGGACAATTAAAATGCTCGTCTTTGCGGATTGCTCCGAGCGTGTTGCTGCCTTCGTCGTGCCACAGATACGCATCGGGCATTTCACCGCAACCGCAACTGTCAAGCACGATGATAAAAACTCTTTTACTCATATTTTCACCTTAAAACAATTTATTTTTGCAAGCCGCAGAAATCATGCGCTTGCTTCCGCACTGAATATTATGCCAATTCAAGTGCGATTTCCATCATTTTCGTGAAGGAATTTTGTCTTTCTTCGGCGGTCGTATTTTCTTCGGGATAGATGAAACTGTCGCTGACGGTGCAAATGCACAGCGCTTTCTTGCCTGCGCGAGCCGCATTGCAATAGAGTGCGGCGGATTCCATTTCAACGCCGAGAACGCCCATCTTTGCCCATTGCATACCGCTGTTTGCGTCATCGTAGAACGTATCCGACGAGAAGATATTGCCAACCTTGTAGTTTACGCCTGCTTTTTCGCAAAGTTCTGCCGCTCTGCGCACGAGATCGAAGTCTGCAATCGGGCAGAAAGTGCCGGGCAGATTGTATTGCATTGCGTAATTACTGTTGGTGCAAGCGCCCATTGCGATGATGATATCGCGAGCGTGCAAATCCTTGTCGAACGAGCCGCAAGAGCCGATACGAATGATATTGTTCACGTCGTAGAAATTGAAAAGTTCATACGAATAGATGCCGATTGCGGGTTGACCCATACCCGACGCCATCACGGACACGCGTTTGCCTTTGTAATAGCCCGTATAGCCGTTTACGCCTCTGACGTTGTTGACAAGCACTGCGTTTTCAAGGAAGTTATCCGCAATGAATTTGGAGCGAAGAGGATCGCCGGGCATAAGAACCGTATCGGCGAAATCACCGAGTTTTGCTGCAATATGAGGGGTTGGAACTGACATAATTTTACTCCCGTTATTATATTTATTTTTCGCACCGAAAGTGCTAATTTTCTTGTTTTTATTCGTTCATATGCGAAGATAAAGCGTTGAACTTGCCGATCGGATTCGCATATTCACATATGCTCGAATTCAAATATGCGCAATCAATATTCGCCTTCGCTTTCTTGTTTTTTGACGATTTTGACGATTCTGCTCGTGCCGAGTCGCGATGCGCCGAGTTCGATGAATTTCTCCGCGTCCTCGATTGACGAGATACCTCCCGCCGCCTTCATTCTCACGTTTTTGCCGACGTTCTTTGCAAAAAGTGCGATATCTTCAAACGTTGCGCCCGCTTTTGAAAAGCCCGTAGACGTCTTGATGAAATCCGCACCCGCGTTCGTAACGATTTGGCACATTTTGGCCTTTTCTTCGTCGGTGAGAAGGCAGGTTTCGATGATGACTTTGAGGATTTTGTCGCCGCACGCATTTTTGAGCGTTCTGATTTCGTTTTCGACGTACTCGTAATTGCCTGCTTTAAGTTCACCGATATTGATGACCATATCGATTTCGTCTGCGCCGTTTGCGATTGCGTCTTTGGTTTCAAACTCCTTGACGGCGGTCGTGTTGTAGCCGTTTGGAAAACCTATAACCGTGCAAATCTTCACTCTTCCGTTTGAATACTCGCTTGCTTGTTTTACGAAGCAAGGCGGAATGCACACCGACGCCGTTTGATACTTGATACCGTCGTCGCAAATTGCTTTGATATCTTCCCACGTTGCCGTTTGCGCAAGCAACGTATGGTCGCATTTGCTCAAAATTTCTTTGATTCCCATATATTTTACCTCAATTAATATTCGTAAATTCCGCATTTGCGGTTTATCACTTGTTGATTCTGTGCAGTATGGCGTTGACGATCATCTCGTACGCCACTTCGTTGTATCCGCCCTCGGGCACGATTATATCGGCAACGCGCTTGGTCGGCTCGATAAAATGCTCGTACATCGGCTTGACTGTGGTGAGATACTGATTGACGACGGATTCGAGGCTTCTGCCTCTCTCTTTCACGTCGCGAAGGATACGGCGCAATATTCTGACGTCGGCGTCCGTATCGACGAAAATCTTTATATCCTGAAGTTCGAGCAGTTCCTCGTTATAGAAGTTGAGCAATCCCTCGAGGATAATAACTTTCGCGCTTTTGGTTTCTTTGACCTCGTCAGTGCGCATATACTGCGCGAAATCGTAGACGGGGTGAAAAATCGTTTCGCCGTTTTTGAGTTTGCGCATATGCTCCACAAGCAAACCCGTATCGAAAGAGTCGGGATGGTCGTAGTTTATCTTCACTCTCTCCTCAAACGGAATATCTCTGTTGGACTTGTAGTACGAATCCATACTGAGCATCACCGCGTCCTGTCCGAACGCGCTCTTGATTCTGCTTGCAAGCGTGGTTTTTCCGCTGCCCGTGCCTCCGCAAATGCCGATGACTATGCTTTCCATACCGCCCTCACAAATACAAGCCCTTGGCTTCTTGCTCGGCTTTCTTTTTGAGCCAGCACTTTCTGCACATAGCGATATACCTGTCGTTTCCGCCGAGGCAAACCTGTTCGCCCTTAAACACGATATTGCCGTGATCGTCCATACGCGCGTTGACGGTTGCCTTTGCGCCGCACTTGCACACGGATTTTATCTCGCTTATCGACTCTGCAATCTCAAACAAGCGCTTGCTTCCCGGGAACATATGCGTCGTAAAATCGGTCGCAAGCCCGAAGCACAGCACGGGAATATTGAAATCGATGACGATTTGTCCGAGTTCGTCCACTTGCTCGGGAGTGAGAAATTGACACTCGTCCACGATGATGACGTCAAATCCGCTGTACTTTTCCTTGTAGAGTTTGTACAAATCCTCCGTCTGCGCCACTGCGATAGCCTCCGCCGACAATCCGATGCGCGAACGCGTAATTGTTGCGCCGTCACGGGTGTCCACGGTGGGTTTTACGAGCATGACTTTCATACCCCTCTCTTCATAGTTGAACTTTGTTATAAGTGCCTGCGCCGTCTTTGAACAGCCCATTGCCCCGAATTTGAAATAGAGTTTTGCCATTTGTATATCCTTTTGTATGACTTTTGTGCATTGTCAATCGCAATTTTGCAGAATCGCAACTATTTTGAACGATTAATTTTTATGCTTTTATTCCACCCTGTCCAGCACGATGGGACGTTTTTGCGGTTCTTCGTCGCCTATAACCGTAGAAGCGTAGAATTTTTCAAGCGCGGGTGCAAATCTTCTCTCTTCCGACGTATGCATAACCGCGATTTCTTCTCCCTCGCGCACGAAGTCGCCCGTTTTCTTTTTGAGCACGATACCTGCGGAAAAGTCGATACTTTCCTCTTTGGTATTTCTGCCTGCGCCGAGGAGAAGACTTGATATTCCGTAGCCCTCGGTGTCAACATGCTGAATATAACCGCTCTTTTGCGATTTTACGCTCATAACGAACGGCGCTTTTGCAAACTTGTCGGGATTTTCGATGCACTCGACGTCGCCGCCTTGCGCTTTGACCATCTTTTTGAACGTTTCGAGTGCGCTCCCGTCTTTGAGTGCGCCCTTTACGAGTCTTTCGCACTCTTCGATGCTACCTTTGCCTGCGAGATAGAGCATATTCGTTGCAAGAATCACGCAAATCTCGGCGAAATCCGCAGGACCGTGACCGTTGAGCGTGTCGATTGCCTCTTTGACCTCGAGCGTATTGCCGATAGCGTCGCCCAAAGGTCTGTCCATATCGGTGATGAGCGCGAGCATCTTTTTGCCTGCTTGCTTGCCGATTTCAACCATAGTCTTTGCAAGCGTCCTGCTCTCCTCTATGGTCTTTGCAAACGCGCCGCTTCCCGTCTTTACGTCAAGCACTATGCAATCGTCGTCTGCGGCGAGTTTTTTGCCCATAATGCTCGAAACGACGAGCGGCAAACTGTCAACCGTTGCGGTGACGTCGCGAAGTGCGTAAAGTTTCTTATCCGCAGGTGCAAGGTCTTTGTTTTGTCCCACGATGCAAACGCCTATATCGTTGACGTTTTTCAAAAATTCTTCTTCGGAAATATCGGTTTTGAAGCCGGGGATCGATTCGAGTTTGTCGATAGTTCCGCCCGTATGTCCCAAACCTCTGCCGCTCATTTTTGCGACTTTCACGCCCAAAGACGCAACCAACGGCGCAACCACTAGGCTCGTCTTATCTCCGACGCCGCCCGTTGAATGCTTGTCCACTCTCACGCCCTTTATCGACGAAAAGTCAAGGCGTTGTCCCGAATCGCGCACCGCAAAAGTGAGCGCGACCGTTTCGTCAAAATTCATGCCGTTGAAAAAGATTGCCATCAGCAGCGCAGACGCCTGATAATCGGGGATATCGCCCTTTACGTAGCCGTCGATGAAAAAGTTGATTTCTTCTTTTGAAAGTTCTCCTCCGTCGCGTTTTTTGCGGATGATATCGTACATTCTCATATATATTCCTCCTGCGCGCAAGCGCACGCACAATTTATTTTGCTTATATATTATACAACATATATTAAAAGAATAAAAGACCCAATTTTCAAGAAATCCGCAATACGAATCGTTTATCTAAAAGCGCGCATACGAAAAGAACGCCCTGCGGCGTTCTTTCGTGCTTAAATTATTTTTTATTCCGCTTTATCGTTATCGGCTTCGGCTTTATTTTCTTCGCCGCCGTCCGCTTCGGAATCTATCAATTGAATTTTCTTTTCTTGCTTTGCTGCTTTCTTTTCGAGGCGTTTTTGCTTTTTCTTTTCGCGTTTTGCAGCGAGTTTTGGCAATTTGCCTTTCTTCACGAGCACTTCTATCGTAACGACGATTGCAATCACCACTGCCACCACGCAACCTATCACGATACCTGCGATTTCAAGCGAGGTGAGCCTTCTTGCGACAAGTTCGGGATTCTGCTTGAATTCAACGTAATCTTCAATTGATCGAATATGCATAGCATCGGTGTCTTTGATTGCGACGTCCTGCTTGATGATATCCTCGATAACATTCTCGTCCCAAATATAAGAATACTTGTCAATCGGCGCACCGCTACCCATACCCGCGTTTCTATCGGAATGCGATTCAAAATACTTCGCATAACCGTTATCCCACATTTCGAGCGTTGCGGTATAGTAATTGTACGATTCGAGTGTTTGCGGCATTTTGCCTGCCGCCATATCGAGTTTTGCCTGCGCAAACCACTTTTCGAGAAGTTCGGCGTCGGACGTCATGTCAACGGCAAAATCAACCGTATAATATCCGTTTTCAAACTTAATCTTTGCGTTGTCGGCAATAATTTCAGCGCAGAAGTCCATGTTGTTTATCTCATGGATCGATCCGCTCAAAACGTGAATTGCCTCGTTGAATTCGTCCTTGGTCAACGCTTTGTCAAACAACGTGACGTCGTCGGGAATTACGAACGTCGCATACGGGAACGTGTTGACGTTGCAATCGCTTTTGTACTTTGCACCCATGTCGTTGAAATAATAATAGTTACCGTTGCCGTCCGAGTACGCAATCTTCACAAAACTTGCAGTTGCGTCCAAAATCGTTTTTAACAGTGCGTTGTCGGTGTTTGCGGAAGCGGCAAGTTGATAATACCACTTATCACCGCAGCGCACGTTCACAGCGCGCATGACCACCGCACCCATGCTGATTCCCGCGTCGCTCTCTTGCACCACCAATGAAATCGGCGTTTCGATGCGGCTTCTGTTTGCGGTGTTGTAAAGAGCCATAACCGCGGCTTTGATTGCGTCTTGATCCTTTTTCTCGTTGTCATCGTCTTTTGCACTCTCGGCAAGACCTTTGTCGATGATCGCCTGATCCTCGGCGGAAATCAAGCTTGCCTTGTCGGGCCTGTCGCCCACGGGCATTTCGAATTCGGCAGGCGCTTCGTCTTTATCGCATGCGGCAAAAGCCAACAGACACGTCGCCATCAACGCCACGATAAGCACGCTTGCAATGATACGTTTTTTCATAATCTACCCTTTTAGATTAAAGATTTTAAGCCTATCGATTAAATATATAAAATATATACGAATAATAGATAGCACTTTATTATTTTACAGTTTGTACCGAATGTTGTCAAGGTGTTATTTCTCTACAATTCGAATAGTACATAAAACCGCGATATTTATATGAAGAACGCAAAAGGCACGGCTTGAATCAAAACCAAGTGTACATAGGCGTACACGGTTTTGAGGCAAGCCGTGCCTGACAAAGTTATTCGCCAAATAGCACGGTTTTATTTCTTTCTACGCTCGGCTTTGAGTTCTTTCTTTTCCTCTTTGAGTTCTTTTTTCTCTGCCTTATCCTCTTTATTTTGTGCGGTTATAGCCTTTCTGCGCTCCTTATCGCGCTCGATTGCGGCTTGAAGTTTGGGCAGTTTCCCTTTCTTAAAGAGGATTGCAAGCACGATTGCCACGATGATGATTGCGCCCACGACGCTGCTCACGAGAGCGATCGTAAACGTGAAGAAGTCAAACACGAATTCGCTTCCGTTTTGAGCGATATTTGCGTAGTAATCGATGCTGTGATCGATCTTATCCTGTGTTGTTTTTGCGTTGCGCAATGTCACTTCGAGGCGTTTGTCTTGTGCGAGAAGGCTTGCAATTTCGTCGTTGTTCCAAACGTACACGAATTCGTTTGACGGTTCGGATTTGACGGGAACTTTCATACCGATAACCTTTACGACCATATTCCAGTCTTCATACGAACGGAACGCTCTGACGTAGCCGTTTTCCCACACTTCGAGTTCTGCGCGCCAACCGCTTATCGTGTTGCTTATCGTAAAAGATTTGACGCCGATATCGAGATCCATACGTGAATTTTTCTGGAAGTCCTCAAGGTGTTGTTTGTCGCCGTTTTCGCAGTCTATTGCAAACTTCACCGAGTACACGCCGTTTTTGCATTGAATTTCGCAATCTTTGAGCAAGTCCTCGTAGATACGCATATTGTTGAGTTCGAGTTGACCGTCGCGGCAATTTCTGTCCTCTCTGTACGCGTCGAAACCGTCGTATTCTTTGGGTTCACTACCCTTGGGAATGATGAAACTCGCATACGGGAAAACGTTTGAGGAGCAATCCATTTGCGTTGCCGTGCCCATAATGTACGCATACATATATTTTTGGCTGTCAAGCGTATAAGCAACTTGCAGATTGCCTGCAATCGGGCTCATAATCTTTGCAATGGTTTCAAAGCCTGCGACGTCGCCCTTTGCCGCTTGAGAAGCGAGTTGATAATACCACTTGCTTCCGCTTTGAAGAGTAAAGCCGTTCATATACACTCTGCCTTGGGCGTTGCCACCGAGCGAGCGTTGCACCATAAGCGAAGTGCCTTTCTTATTGCGTTCGTTGTTCAATCTCGAGTCGTTCGCCGTGTTGTAAAGAATCATAACTGCCTTTGCGATGGCCGCCTTATCCTTTGATGAGTCATCGTCGGCTTTTTGCGATTCTAATACGCCCTTTTCAAGCGCGGCGACTTGATCCTCATCGAAAAGCGACTCCGCATTCGGCTTTTTGACTATGCTCGCCACGTCCTTGAGAAACTCTCCCGTCGAAGGAACTTGCTCTTGCTTGTTGCACGCAACCATGAAAAACGCGCTCATGACAAGCACGGCAACTATAAGCGATATACAAACGATTTTTTTCATCTTCTTTATCCCCACAAACAATTACAATCTTTGATATGACGTTACAATCACAAACGTGAATCGTTTCGCTCGATTGACCTAACGTTTTGATCTTCTTCTATCGAATACGTTCTGTACGATTTGCAATAATTTTAATATAAAAAGAGGCGATAAGTCAATCTGAAACTCACCGCCGCAACCTTAATATTATCTAAAGATGTTTTATCGTTTTATTCTTTCGACAAAATTTTTGTTTTTAGTTGTTTGAAATAACTCTCAACGTACGACTTTAACACGGTCATCGTCTTGTCGTACTCTTTTTGAGAGGTTGCCAAAAACGGATCGGGAACGGGTGCGTACTTGCCCGTTGCCGCCTCGGAGAGCGTAACGTATTTTTTGCGATACTTCCTCGGCGTGAGGAGTTTGTGCATATGCGACATACCGATGATGACGTCCGCCTTTTCAAATCTTTCCTTATCGGTTTTGAAGGACGGCTTGTGCGCAAGGATTTCGCTCTCGTCGAAGCCCTCTCTTTTCAGAACGTCGACCGCCTTTGGAAATATGCTTTTACTGCGATTGAAAACCGCCGACGAACACACGTCGACTTTCCCTCTCAATTCCTCGTCGTTGTCAATCATTCTGCGGAGCATAAACTCGCAATACGGGCTTCTGCAGACGTTTGACGAGCAGACGAACAATACGTTGAATTTTTGATTCTGCATATTTTCTCCAAACGGTTTGCCGATTTCCATACGAAAAATCGTACAATTTTTCGGCATTCTAATCGACTGTTTTTAGTTTTTGATGATAAGTACGGGTATGGGCGGATCTTTCTTCCAATTATAAAAGAAAGTTGCAAGCACCTGATATTTTTCGTCGTCAAGCGTTTTGAGCCACGGGAGCAAAGCGTCCTTTTCCTCGTATCCGCTGTCACCGCCGTAATATACGCTCACCGTCATCAATCCGCCCTTTTTGAGCAATTCGAGACCAGATTCTATCGCTTGTTTTGTGGACTCGAAATGCGTGAACACGCTATGGTCGCCCTTTGGCAAATATCCGAGATTGAACACTATACAATCCACGCTCTCTTTATCAAAATAATTTGCCATATTTGCGTGAGAATCGAGTATCAAACGCGCCGAAAGTCCTTTACTCTCAAGCAATTCGCGCGTGCTGTCAAGCGCCTCTCTTTGCACGTCAAATGCCGTGACAGAGCCGTCTTTTCCGACGAGTTCGCACAAAAAAGCCGTGTCGTATCCGCGCCCTGCGGTTGCGTCGATGCAAACTCCGCCCTTTTTGACGTATGCGTTTATGGCGTTATGTACAAGTGTCAATGCGTTCATATCTACCTCGCTTCAATCATAGCACATATGTCAATTTGAAGCAACCTCGCAAATTACGTTTTTAGTCGAGTCAATCATACCGTCTATATAGTTCTTTTGCACTTCCGTTGCAACGTATATCGTCATATTTTGGCAATTCTTAAACAATACTGATCCAAACGTAGCGTTCTCGTTTAGAATATACAGCGTTTTCAGTTCCGTACAGTCCTTGAAAACCAAGTTTCCAAGATATTCACCGCCGTAAGTCAACGATTCTATCATGCTTATTCCGCAGAATCCTTTATCCATTATATCTCCGCCTAGGACAGTAAGATTTCCCAACGAAGAAGGAATATATGCGTCAACTTCGCTGTAACGATTCACACCCGTACCATTTATGCGGTATCCAAGAACTTTTGTATACTCTGTTGCATCTTCGGGCGTACCGAATAGATAGGTAAAACCTACAGCGAAGTTTTCCGTTATATCTTTCTTATATATCGTTGCAATATTTGAAACGTCGCTGTCGCTCGCATTTTCCACCGCAAACGATGCAAACGGAATCGTAAGATTCGTCAACGATTTGCAATCGGTGAGCATACCCTTATACATAACGGTTATCGTGGACGGCAAAGACAACGTCAAAAGTTTGCTCATTCCGTCAAACGTGCCTTCCTCGAAACTTTCAACGCCCTCTTCGATGACGATCTGGGTGACGGAGTCACGCACGCTGTCGAAAGCGGTTTTAGCAATCGAAAGGATCTTTTGTCCTGCCTCGGTTGCGTGCACGACGATTTCGGTATCGCTTCCGTTATATGCGATTAGAATGCCGTTTTCCACCGTAAACTCTGACTGATGCACAACGACATCTTCTTTCCATCTTGCCGTAAGCGTAATATCTCCGTGACTGCCCTTTTCTATTTGCGCAACCTTTACGTCACCGTCGTACCAACCGTCAAACGTATATCCTTCTTTCGTCGGCTCTGCAAGCACGAACGTTTCGGTTTCAACGGTGTACGAAGTCGGGTTCTTTACTTGCGTGCCTCCGTTATAGTCGTAAGTTATAGTGTAAGTGTGCGCAATCCATTCTGCTGTAAGCGTGAAAGATTTGAGCATTGCACTCTCAATTTTCACGACTTTGTTTCCCTTTTCGTCAAACCAACCAACGAAATCATAGTAATTTCTGTTTGCACTCGGTAGCGTATAATCTTCACTTTCAACCGTGTAGATATACGGATTTATCTTGTTGCCGCCTTTTGAATCAAACGTTACGGTATATTCGACAATGCTCCAACTTGCACTTAACGAAACGTTGCCTACGCTACCTTTTGCGATTTTCTCGACTTCGTTGCCCTCGTCGTCAAACCATCCGTCAAAGGAATAACCGTCTTTTATCGGAGCAAGCAAAACGATATCGTCCGACTCTATTGTGTACGAGTTCGGATTCGGATTATTCTTTCCACCCGCAAGGTCGTATGCGATCGAATACTTTTCAAGTTTCCAAGCGGCGTAGAGCGTGATATTTCTTCTTTCGGAGCAGTCAATTTCGTCCACTTTTTCGCCCGACAGATCTTCGTTTTCATACCAGCCGTCAAAAACGTATCCTTTCTTTTTAGACTCGCCGAGCGTTATCGTGCCGTCGGTTGCGGTGTAGGAAGTCTTGTTTGCTGTGGCAATTCCGCCGTTCGTTTCGTATTCTACGGTGTATACTTTCGCCCTCCAAACCGCAGTGAGCGACACCGGCTCGACGTTATGCGCTTTTATGCTCGTCACGGGCGTAGCGGTATCGTCAATCCAACGCACGAAATCGAAGTCCTCTTTCGTTGCTGGCAACAACTCGAACTCTTCGCTTTCGATCGTCGTGAACGACGGATTGTTTTCATCGTTAACGCCACCCAAAGTATCGTATTTCACTTCAAATCTTTGCGGAGTCCATTTTGCGTACAAATCGATATTTCCGCTTGCACCCTTTTTGAGTTCCGCAAAGCTCTCGCCCTCAAAGTTTTCGTCGATATACCAACCTTCAAAGACGTAAAACTTTTTCGTAGGCGTTTGCAAAGTCAGCGCCTCGCTTTCCACGGTATATTTGTATTTTCCGTCGCAATTGGTATTGTTTATCGAGTTCAATCCGCCGAAAACGTGATAAGTGACGTAGTATTCGACCGCGCGCCATTTCGCATAATAAGTTTTATCTCCGTAGTTTCCGATTGCGATGCCTGTTTCGCTGTTTCCCGAAAAGATCTCGCTTGCAAACCAACCCTCGAAAATATAATGCTCTCTGTTTGCGTCGTCAAAAGTTATTGCGGTTTCGATATTATAGTTTTTCGTCGCAACGGTTTCGCCTGCCGATACGAAAGTAACCGTATACTCGTGCGGAGTGTAATTTGCACGCACCGTCACGTCTTCGAGAATATTTTCAAAATTCGTTCTATCCCACGCGCCGTCGTACCCCGTTTTTGCGGAAGGTTCGGGAATATCCTCAAGCGATTGACCGTGAGCCACCACTCTTACGACGGGTTGAGAAATGCCGTCGTCGAATGTCACCGAAAAGTATTTCTCGTTTATCGTCAGCGTGGTATTCATATCCGCAATCGGCTCGTAGTTTTCACTCGTTTCAAATTTTGCGGTTATATCGTAAACGCCGACGTCGCGTTGTCCGTTTCCTACGTACGTCACGTTCACGCCGCTTGGCAATTCACCCTTTTCATACTCAATAAATGCGCCGTGGAGTTGACCGTCCCAATCGATTACGACGGCGTCAAACGTAATGCCTTGAAGAATCGCTTTCTTTATTTTGACCGTCGCGCTGAGCACGAGATCCTTATATCCGTCCGCTTTTATCGTTGCCGTAACGACGTATTCGCCTGCGTCGACGTACGAGGTTTGCTTGTCGTAAGTGACGAGCGCACCCTCTGGCAAAGTGCTTTCGTCAACCTTGACTTCGTGAGCGTTGCCGTCGTAATAGCACTCGACGCTATCAAATTTCACGTCCGACAAATCGTCAAGTTCTTTCCACTTTGCATAAACGGTTATATTGCTTGCCAAAACGAAATTATCAAAATCGATATCCGCTCGCGTCGTAAGGTCGGAGTCGGAACACCAATACAAAAATTCATAATCCTTTTTAGAAGGCGCAGGCACTTTATCGCCCTTGCGCCATACAACGTTATCTTCGCCGTTGTTCAGAACAAACGTTATGGTGCAGTCGGTCGAATTAAGCAAGTCTTTCATGTTTTGCGTGTCACAACCCGATAAAGAAACTAGGATCAGAATACATACAATTGTTGCCAATACAAATGAAAAATGCCGTTCGAAGACGGCAGTTCTTGCGTATTTCATAATATAATTCCCCTGTCGCTTTCGCTCATTTGAAAACTTATACTTATGAAATTTAGCACACGCCGCCGATGAGGTCAACTTATTTGCCCCGAATTTTGACATTTTTTGTCAAAATCGTCCAAAAATCACGTTTTATTTAACAATTGTCTTTTATATTCTTGTGCAAATTTTAACCGTATCGAATTCGATGCGTTTAGAAAATAAGCAAGACACGACTATTGTACCATGGCACAAAAAACGGATAAACGTATCTATGCGTTCGGCATATTTCGGTACGCCGTTTCGTTTGAAGACGATGCAAACAAAAATAAAAAACGATGCAAACCGCATCGTTTTTTATTTCGTTGTTTTTAGTGCTATTACGCTTCCTTGATTGCGCCGACGGGGCAACCGTCCTCACAAGCACCGCAATCGATGCATTGCTCGGGATCGACAACGTATTTGCTATCGCCTTCTGCAATTGCTCCGACAGGGCAAGTATCTGCGCAAGCACCGCATTGGATGCACTCATCGCTGATAACTCTGGGCATAGTTTTATCTCCTTACAAAATATATTCGCTTTCGCTTGCAATTATATTAGCACACCCCACGGCGTTTGACAAGTCATAAAATCATTTTGCAAAAGATATTTTGCTCAAATCGGATACAACTCGAATCGGCACGAAGCAAGGCGCACTCTTCTTATTTCGTATTTCTTATTTTCTCTTTCGATAATCAAATTTGGTTTATACGCGCACGTTTTGCAGTCGCAATCGAAGATAGCCTTATACGGACAATGTGCAAAAGTCATCAGCGGAATATCCTCGTCTATGGCAACTCTTTCAAGACTATCGTCTGCGGCAAAGTCCTCGTATTCACAAGACGGCACATACGCCTTTGCTCCCAATCTTTTGACTTCGCGCTCGGCAAAAACGTTTGCGATATTGTGTCCCTGAGCGGCAATCACTTCACAGCCTTTCTTTGCGAAGTACAACCCGTAAGCATTTTCGCTTGCAAGTCGCTTGATATTGCTTTCTTCGAGGGCTTTTTCAAGCACCTTCAAGTCTTTTCCCGTTGCGTAGATCGGCAAATCGAGCACGACGTTCTTCGGATCTATATCAAGCAAATCAAGCGTTTTCTTTATGTATTTTGCATCGTATACGTCGGGTTTAAGCAAGATTTTTTCGTTTGCACGCACCAATCCAGTTCCGATTTTTTCGCTCTTTACGACATGGAGCACATCACCGTCTATGCGTTTCAAGTCGTTCAGTTCACTCAAAAGTTCGCCTGCTTTTTTCTCGTCAAAAGTCACTTTTTCGGGTGCGTTCGAGCGCACGATTTTTTCTTTTAAGTCGGACAAAACTTCTCTTCTCAAAGCGTTTATCACCGATTTTGCCACGAACACGCCGTCGGTATCCACGCTGCAGCAATTCACAAAAAAGCCGCTGTCGCCGACCTTCGAGCAAGCGTTTGCAACGTCGTTTGCACTCATAGGCGCACTCAACGCCTTTTCAAGATTTTGCTCCGTGCTCTTCTCGACCGAAATTGCATTGTTCGAAGTCTGCGTCGCCTTGATTTTGAGCGGCAACCCGACTTTCGCTTCAACGACGAGATCTATGGGCACGAATCTTTGAGCTTTGAAAAGTTCCTCGTCAGCCTTTGCGTCGAGAATGATATTCACTTGCCACCCTGCTTTGACTTTCGTCTTGGTGACGAACGAATACGCCCCGTTTTTGCAAGGTTTCGGCTCGCCTATTCCCAAACTCGCCTTTTCCTTGTCCTTGTCAAAGAACTTCAATCCGTCGCCCTTTGCGAGCGGATATTTCGTTGCGATTTCGATCTCGAACAGTCCGTCCTTAAATTCCTTTACGCTCCGCACGACGCCTATTCTCACGCCGACGTGATTATTGAATCTTTTTTCTACGACGTTCGGAGTTCCGTCGTCGAGATACGCTCTTTTTAGATACTCTCCTCTCGAAAAGGCGATTTTGAGAGCAGATTCGCTCTTGTCGTCAAGCATTGCATCTTGCCCTTTTTCTATCTCGTCTATTGCCTTGCGATAGGTTTGCACCGCGCACGCAACGTAGCCTTTTCTTCTCAACCTTCCTTCGATTTTGAAAGAACACACGCCTGCGTCCGCAAGTTGTTTTAGCGACGAATACAGGCACAAATCTCTTGCGCTGAGCAAATATCCGTCGTACGTTTTCCCCTGCGCCGATGCACGATACGGCAAACGACAAAGTTGCTTACAAAGCCCCCTGTTTCCGCTTGCGCCCTGCTCTTTTGACGACAGATAGCAATTGCCCGAAAACGCCGTACAAAGCGCGCCTTGCACGAAATATTCGATTTCGAGATCGGTGTTATCTCTTATCGCTTTTATATCTTCGAGTTTGGTTTCCCTTGACAGCACGACTCTTGAGAATCCTGCCTCCTCAGCCACTTTCGCGCCGTAGAGGTTGTGGATGCCAAGTTGCGTACTTGCGTGCAAGACTATGCCGTCAAAACACTCTCTCAACACTTTGCATACGCCGAGATCTTGCACCAAAAAAGCGTCGACTTTTGCGTCAACGGCAACTTTAACCAGCGGAATAAGATCTTCAAACTCTTGATTTTGCAAAATCGTATTGATCGTGACGTAAACTTTCACGCCGTAAAAATGAGCGTACGCAACGATATCTGCGATATTGTCGCAGTTGAAATTTTGCGCTTTCATACGCGCGTTGAAATTGTCAAGTCCGAGATAAACGGCGTCTGCTCCGCTTGCGACGGCAACGTAAAAAGCCTCTTTATCTCCTGCGGGTGCAAGTAGTTCAAGCATATTTAGAGTATATCACACACTCCGCCTCCTTGCAATCGCCTCGCACAAATCGTTTGCTCAATTAGTTTGCTCATTTTCAAAACGGTGTTATAATCTTTTTATGATTCATCTTTTATGTCCGAAATGCAAAACTTCTTTATCCCTTCGAGGTCGCGACGGCGTATGCCAAAGCGGTCATCTTTACGACCGCGCCAAAGAGGGATATTTTTATCTTCTGCCGCCCAAATCCAACGCACCCGGCGACAACGCCGAGATGGTGAGAGCAAGACGGGATTTTTTGGATTGCGGATATTACGCTCCGCTTGCCGAGCAAATCGCAAACGAGATAAACTCACGATTTGACCGCCCCGTAACCCTCGTGGACGCAGGCACGGGAGTTGGCTACTATTTGTCGAAAATCATCGAAAAAAGGCAAAACCACGACGACGTCTACATTGCCATCGACATATCCAAAAACGCAGTAAAAATCTGCGCAAAGCGCAATCCCGAAGCGGAATGTGCCGTTGCAAGCGTTTACGATATGCCTCTTGCCGACGAGTTTGCCGACGTCGTGATCTGCGTGTTCTCGCCTTTTGCTATGGATGAATACGCTCGAATTTTGAAAAACGGCGGCATATTGATTTTGGCGTACCCTTGCGAGAATCATCTTATAGAACTTCGTCGCGTACTGTACGAAAACGTGCGTAGCGTAGCAACGTCGCTTCCGGGCAGCACCCTCACACTTCTGAGCCAAAACGAAATCACCTATTCTTTCAATCTCGACTCGAGCAAAACGATATCCGACTTGTTGACGATGACGCCCTACGTTTATCGCGCTCCGAAGTCGTCCGTCGAAGAGGTAAAAAGCAAAACTTCGCTCGCTCTGACCGCCGATTTTTGCCTCTGTACGCTTGAAAAAACAATTCGTTGACAAACGCTGTATATTTTTATATAATACATTTTGTTATAGATTGAAAAATCCTAACGAAAGGACGGAAAATTATGGACGAAATCAAAACCGATGCAATGCAAGATTGCACCGAAACGCAAGAAGTTGCAAACGAGCAAACCGACGCCGTGGCAGAGGACGCTCAACCCGCTCAAGAGCCTCAAGGCAAAAAGAAAGTCAAATTGCCCAAAGGCTTACAAAAACTCGTTGACAAAATCAACTCCAACGAGAACGTGCGTCAAATGGTGGTATTCACGCTGTTCAGTTTCATCTGCGGCGGCTCGCAACTTATCATAACGCTCATTTTGCCAATGCTTCTCAAGTTGAGCAGCAGCCCCGTATTGCAAGCGGCATTCCCCGGATTCTATATCGGAAGCGTTCCGCTCTTCCAATACCTCGGAAAAGACGGCTTAGGCGGCGTATCCGACTTCATCGGCTTTTTGGTCGGTTCGGTAATCGGACAAGTCCTCACATTCATTCTCAACAGAAAGAAAACTTTCAAGTGCACCAACAATATCGTGGTTTCGGGCATTATGTACACGATCGTCGCGGTCGCAATCATCTTTGCACAAACTCTCGTTTGCGGCGCAATCCTCAACGCTCTCAACAACGCAGTTCCCGATGCAAGCGATTTCTTGTCGGGAACGGTATTCAACCTCGTAGCGCAAGCGGTTTCGGGCATTCTCGGTCTGGTTATGAGTTTCCTCGGTAACAAATTCCTCGTTATGCGCAACTGGGGCGAAAAGAAAAAAGCAACGGAAGCAACCGAATCTTCTCAAGAGACTTGCGCATGCTGCACTTGTGAAGACTGCCAAAGCGACGACTCTTCCGCACTCGATCAAGCCGCATCCGACCAAGAATAATCAACGCATACAACTCAAAAAGAACGGACGATTCATCCGTTCTTTTTTTATGGATTGCAAACACACTGCGTGCACGTTTCTTTTTGCCCAACCACACGTTTTTGCGCAAGCGCAAAGTATGTTTGGGCAAAAAGAAACACCCTCACAAGTGAGGGTGTTTGCGTTGGCAGGAGCTATAGGAATCGAACCTACACAGTGGGAGTCAGAGGCCCAAGTGCTACCACTACACCAAGCTCCATCGCGTGTGTTATTATATATCAATGCTCAACGTTTTGCAATCGATTTTGCCAATCGTAAATAAAAAATAATGTCGTAAACGATAAATTTTGAGATAAATGCCTTGTTTTTGTTGCAAAAATGCGCCAATTGTTGTATATTGCAAAGGCAGTCGGATTTATTGAATCTGTTTTGCAAAATATTATCGGGGTGTAGCGCAGTTTGGTTTGCGATAAGAGCGGAAACAAAACGAGCGAAATACCAAGAATAGATAAGATTTCAAATCGACTGTAAAAAACGCAAGACCTAGCGGAAATGCGCGACGCGCTCCCAAACTCGCTACGGTGCTTGTAAAAGCAAATTTATAATATCGGGGTGTAGCGCAGTTTGGTAGCGCGTACGGTTCGGGACCGTAAGGCCGCGAGTTCAAGTCTCGCCACTCCGACCACAAACTTCGCTGAGTGCATACATTGTGTGCACTCAGTTTTTTTATATCCGTTCGACTTGCGCTTGCGCATACGTCAAAACGGATATAAAAATGAGCACGCTTTGCGTGCCGAAGTTTGTGCCGTGGAACTAGCGATAGCGTATGTACCACGAAACACGAAGTGGCTCGAACCAATATATATTACACGATTCACTGTTTTCATTTTCTCTTGCGTACCCAAGGCGCAAGTGATATAATTCTCTCATTGAAATACGGAGGCAAATATGGATCTGAAAAAATATTATCCTCAACTGATACAAACCATTCAAAACGCCGTACGCATCAAAACAGTGCTTGACGCGCCCGTACCCCGCGGTCCTTTCGGACAAGGCAACAAGGATTGTCTCGAATACGTATTGTCCGTTGCACAGGATCTCGGATTCCGCACGGTGAATCTTGACGGCTACTGCGGGTATGCAGAAGTCGGCGAGGGCGACGAACTCGTAGGCATCGTCGGGCATCTCGACGTAGTTCCCGAAGGCGACGGCTGGAAATATCCGCCATATTCGGGCGCGCTTGAAGAAGGAGCGATATGGGGTCGCGGCGCGATCGACGACAAAGGCCCTGCCATCATCTCTCTGTTTGCAATCAAGGCTCTTATGGACGACGGCTTCAAATTCAACAAGCGCGTGCGCGTGATCTTCGGCTCGAACGAAGAAACGGGCTCACTTTGCATGGAGCATTATCTCAAAGTGGACGAACCCATTTCCTACGGCGTTTCTCCCGACTCGGAGTTTCCCGTCATCTTTGCAGAAAAGAGCATCAACAGCATAGAGATCAAAGGCGAATCCTCGGACGGCAAAGGCGCAAAACTCGTAAGTCTTGACGGCGGCATCGTCATCAACGCCGTTCCCGACGTATGCACTTTCACCGTTGACGCAAACAAGGAAAATCCGAGCGACGTCGTCTCGAAGATACTCGCCTCTCTCGATGCAAATTCGATAAAGAGCGAACACTCGATAGACGGCTCTACGATCACCTTCACAGTGCACGGCAAAGCGGCGCACGGATCAGTTCCTCAACTTGGCATAAACGCAATCTCGTACGCTCTTAACGCATTGAACGGCGTCGTGGACAACGACTTCGTGCGCGTCTACAACAAGTATATAGGAGTGTGCGTACACGGCGAAAAACTCGGTTGTTTCGCAGAAGACGAGTATGGCAAGATTGCCGTCAACGTCGGATTGTGCAAATACGAAAACGGCAAATTTTCAATCAAGATCAATTCCCGACTTCCCTTCACAACCGACACGAACGCTATGTTTAACGGCATAAAAGCAACGCTTAAAGACGAGGTTTGCGCAAAAGTCGTTTTGATGGGACAATCCGAAGGCTTCAAGATCGATCCCGACTCGGATATGATAAAAGTGCTTGTCAACGCCTATAGAGAAGTCACGGGCGACGCGACCACAAAGCCCATATGTTCGGCAGGCGGAACTTACGCCCGCGAGTTCAACAACTGCGTTGCCTTCGGTCCTGAAATGTCCGGTTACGGAGAAATGATAATCCACCAACCCAATGAAAGATTGACTCTTTCGGCAATGGAAGCAATCTTCTCCATCTACACCAAAGCCTACGCCGACCTCATCTCCAAGGTGAGTTTCAAATAAGGTCTTCGTTAGCATTTATTTCATCGTTACCATACAAAAAAACTACGCAAAACGAAAAAAGCGAGAGCGTCCACGCTCTCGTTTTTTTCTTTTACGCATTTGTCAAAAATAGAATTTCTGATCGCTCTTTTTGCTTTGAAGCGACGAGAGCAACTTGTCGTAAAGGTTGCCGAGATAGTATTTCATATTCGGCGAAGCCTTGAGTGCGTCCACCGCAACGTCGGGAGAAAGCGCGCTGTAAAAGTCGTACGCAATGCGGTATCTTTCCGAATAGTTTTCGAGTTTTTCGCCGCTGTATCCGTATTTACTCTCATACTCCTGCTGTTCTTTCTCTTTTTCCTGTTTTTTCTTTTCGAGGTCTGCGACGTAATCGTCGATTTTCTTCTGCCTATCCGATTGGAAAGACTCGTTCTTTTTGCGTATTTCGTTGTTATACTCCTCGTACTCCTTGACTTTATCGTCCCTCTCGGATTTAAGTTTCGCTATAGACTCTTCGAGATCCTGTGCGGATTTGAGGTCGAGTTGATCGAGAGCCTCGTCTCTATCTCTTTGCAATTTCGAGATTTCGGAGTCGATTTGAGCGACCGCGCCGATATACGATTTTTCCGCTTCGGTGGCGGAGGAAAGGTGTTGCTTGTTGAGTTCGTCTATGCGATTCGTTGCCACGCTGCTTCTTGCCATACCTCTGCGGATAGAGTCGTCGTTTGCTTTTTCCTTGAGTTCGCTATAGAGTTTTTCGAGGTTTGAATAACTGTCCGAGAGCGATTCTCTTGCGGATTTTTTATTTTCTTGAAGAGCGTCGAGTGCGTCGAGATATCTGTCGTTGATTTTGGTTTTCGACTGATTTTTTTCGCTATCGACCGCGCTTTGCGCTCTTTTTCGGATACTCTCGTCGCTCTCGGGCGTGTATTCGATTTCCTTAAGTCCCGATTCCGTCGGAAACAGTTTATCGAAGTCGATCGGCTCGTCCTTTGGAAGAGAGTCGTTATATTTTTTCTCGAGGTCTGCGAGTTTTTTTGCAACGTCCGTCTCTTTGGTGAGTGCGTCGTTGATTTTGCCTTGTCTTTCTTCTTCGAGTTGCTTGTCCGTTTTGAACAAGTCCTTAATTTCGTCCCACAATGATGACATAATATTTCTCCTATGCTGATGGATTTTCGAGTGCGCTCACTCTTTGCGATAAACTCTCGACGGACAATTTCAGCGCGGTCAACGTCTTTTCGAGAGCGGTGATTCTGATCGTGAGTTCTTCCACTGACGATACGATTTCGTTGAAGTTCATAGCGTCCTCCTTTCCACGTCGAGATCGACGGCAAGCGGCGCAACGTATGCGTTCTGCTCGGTGGATTTGATCTTAAATTGCACCCTCACGCCGCACTTTTCCACGGGGATATACCGTTGCTCGTCGCCACCGTTCACGGCAAAATCATATTCTTTTCCGTCAAGCACCACGCCGAGCGTAATCGGGTATTTTGAAAAAATCGATACTCCGCGCACGGTTTTATACGTTGGCGATCCGAGCGTCGTTTCGGGGCTTTCGTACACTTTTTCGGTTGCCGCTCCAAACAGTTTTCCGCTTTTAGAGATCATTCCGAGCCTATGCTTATTGCCGTCGCCAAAGGTGCATATCACGTCCGAACCGTTTGCGGATTTGACCGAGCAAAAACTCGAAACCTGCACGCCGGAGAGCACCGACACGTCCTTGGTTTCGGTGTCGAAAACCACCACTGCGTTGTTGTTTTCGCTCTCGATTTCATCGAGCCTGCACCCAAGATAATACTTGTTTTCGAGGTATCCTCCGCACACGAATCTCTTGTCCGAAATGATTGGAAATTCCTTTCCCACTCTCACTGCGTCGTAGCCGTCGAAAGCGTAAACGCCGTCCTCGGCGCAAAACATAATTTTATCTCCGCATAGCACGATCGAGTCTTTATATATACGTCCCGTATCGGTAAACACCTTTTTCATGATAAAATCGTTCTGATCGCCGTATGCAGTGAGTCGCAAAATTCCATAGTCCCTGAACACGTACAGATAGTTGAGGAAGGACACCACTTTGATTGCGCTTCCCAAGTCGTCGGCAAAGTTTATATAACCGCCTTCTGTAGGCGACACTTTCCAATTCGACGGATCGAAGTCGTCTGAAAACCACACCTGATTATTTACGCCGCTCACCGTTCCGAACACTCTTTCGTTATGCACTGCGATAGACGAAAATTTCGGTGCATTCGAGCAATAACTGACGACGTTGTCGTTGACGATAAAAAGTCCGTCGTCGCAAGACGACACGAGCAGCACGTCGTTGCTTTTATAGTTATAGTTGACGGCGTCGGGGCTTCCCGACAGATAGAAGTTTTCAAACTGATGCCACGTGTCTTGCTTAAACATAGACGTATACCACACGCTCGTATCCGCAAGCACGACCACGAGTCTGTCGTCCGAACGTTTGAACGAGTCGGAGAGCTTTCTATAGTGAAACACGTTTACGATTTTCTTATCCGTTGCGAAAGTCGGATATTCGTGTCTTATGAGGCTCGGAAAGACGTAATAACCGCTTGCGGGATCGATTCCGATTTTCCCGTTTATCACGCCTTTTTCAAAAGCGAAATTGTGGCAGGATTTCGCATATGCAAGCCCCGTCACCGATTCGTCCGACGAGTTGACGATTCCGTCAAACCCGACGCGTATTCTTTTTTTATAGGTTTTCACGTATTTCACGCCTGCCACCTCCTCGTTTTCATGACGAGGTTCCTCCCCTTATAGCGCATCAACCCGATTTGCGCTCTGAAGTCGGAGTCGAAACTTTTTGCGAGGTCAAACATTTTGTTTTGGAAGTAGAATTCTGCGAGCGCGCCGTTGACAAGCGCGGATTTTGTAAGTCGCATATCGTTGATTTCCCCCTCGAAAGTCAACTCGGTTTGCGGCATATAGGCATACGTGATTTGCGCCGCTCCCGTCACGTCGCAAAAGATTTCCTGCGCTCCGCAAAAAAAACTTTTCTTCTCGTCGCCCTGCACGATTTTTATGGGGTACAGAATTTGTTTCGACAGCGTAGAAGATGCGATTTTTCCGTCCTGAAAAGACACCGATTCCGTATGAACGAGCGGCAGATAATCGCTCACGATTTCCCTGTAGATTATATTTATACAAGCGAGCAATCTGTTTTTCAATTCGGTTTTTTGAGCGTCGAGATTTTGCTCGTTTGAAAAGTCGGTTTGTCCCATTTTGGTCAGGCACTCGCCGACGACGTCTTTGATTTTCATATTATTCCTCCACGGCGGCGAGAACGTTTTGGCGCGATCGTTTTGCATTTTCGATTTCCAATCGCGCGTTTTCGGCCTCTATTTCCGCAATAAGTTTATTGAGGTTTTCAAGCCTTGTTTTTCTTGCGTACTCGATAGCACGCGCGTCAAGGCGCTCGAAGGGCAATGCGATTTGCATTGCCCCGTTTGCGTAGATTTCGTATCTGTTCTTTTTCCGATTGAAGAAAAGTTCGTATCTTCTATCGACGCTTTTCAGCCTTGCGGCGATATTGAACAAATCGTGTCTTACTTTTTGAAGTTCCATCTTAGATCCACTCTGCCACGAGCGTTATATCGCTGTTGACGGGAGTTGCGAAGTTGTATTCAGCGCCGTTGAGATTCCAGCAGTCGAAAGTTTTGCCCGTTTTGGTGGGAGTTGACGGTAGCACCGCCTTGCCGCCGGGCGTCACCATTTGAGTAGGCACGGTAGAGCCGCCTTTTGAATCGAAGGTGACGTAGTAATAGTCGGTATCGTTGCCCGTAAAGGAGAGTTTTGCCTGACCCATCGGTCTTTCGCAGAGCAAGTCGGCGTATTTGACGAGCGTTGCGCTGTAGCACGCCTTGCCCGCAACCTGATGAAGCACCGTGCCGCCTTCTCCTTCGAGCCAACGCCAATCGCAAAGTTGATGGAGCTTGAAGTCTTGGCTGTTGAGCAAGTACATATCGTTGTCGCCGACGAATCTGTCCGCAACGAACGGAATACCAGAGTAAGACAACGCCTTATAGCCGCCGTCAAGGGTGAGATAGTCGATATTCGTGCGGTTTTTGCAGAGTGCGTCGACGTATTGTTTTCTCATCTTGTACGAAGCGACGATAAAGTCGATAGTTCCGCCCGCATTCTCTTCCACTGCGTCGATAGCGTCCTGGATTGCTCCGATGCTGACGGTTTTTGCGATGCTCTTGGTGTAGGGTTTGAGGAAGGAGTAGTCGCTTCTCTTGAGTCCGTAGATATACTCGCTGTTTCCGAAAATTGCTTCGAGACCCGTGATTTCGTTACCCTTCGAGCCTTGAACGTAAATCTTGTAGCCTGCGCCGTACACGCTCGAAGCGGATTGAGAAAGCGTAACCACATTGGTATCTCTGTCGATAGATACGATACGAGAGCCGGAAAGCGCGGTCTCTTTGACGCCGCTTGAAGAGTACACGTCGATAGTCATACCTTCGATAAGAGCCTTGATGCTGTCAACCTTGACGGTGTTTTTGCTCGTAGTTGTGTTTGCCACGGTAGTTGCCAACAGACCGCTGCCGTCGCCGTAGAGCATACGACCGAAGTTGAATTTGCTTGCTTTGAGCAAACCGTCCATTTCTGCGTTGAGGAGGTTTACGAAAGCGCCCGCGTTGTTTTGAGATGCGCGGATAGCCTTATCGGAAAGTTCGATTTTGCCGAAAAGGTTTTTGAGGGTGAGGGTAAATTGCGCATAGTTGTTTCCGCCGCTTTGGGGGAGGTTGTCGTTCTCTTCGCCGCTTCCGACGCCGCCGTTGATGCCGTAAGGAGCGAGTTTTTTGACTTCTTTGCCCCAAACGTCCGCTGAGGTTTGACCGATTTTTGCAAGGAGCGGATTTACGCCGACGTTGAGTTGATCGGCAAGTACGCCGAGATAAAAGGTTTTCAGAGCCTTATCCGCAGTTGAAATTGTAACCATAATTTAGATTCTCCTGTTATTCGTTATTTTTCAAAAACAGTCTGCCTGCTTCTTCTATGCTTCTGATTTTTCTCGAGGGTGCGACGCATTGAAGCCCGTCCGCCGAAAGAGTTTTTGGCGGTTGCCCTTCACGAATATCTTTCAAATAAGTCGAGATAATCGCGTCTTTGACCTTACTCGATTGAAGCACGTAGTCGTTCAAAAATTGTCCGTCTTGCATCAGTTGCTCGGGCGTTCTGAACTTGTCGATAAGCACTTGCATAAGCGCGATATTCAAGCAATTTTTGTCTTGCTTAAGTTCGGGACTTTCGATGATTTTGCGTGCGATATCTCTCGCAAAAGGTTTTGCGGACGGGGTATTTTCAAAAAACTTATCCACCGCAACCTTAAACGAATCGTCGTCAAATCCCTGATTATCGTCGTCTTTTTGCGCTTCGAGTTTTGCCAATTTTTGTGATTTTTTGGTAAACTCTTTTTCAAGTTCACGATATGCTTTAAGCAACTCTTCAGGGTTTTTGAACTTGCCGAAAGACTTGTTATTGTCTTGTTTTTCGGTGTCCTCTTTTTCGTTTTCGGACGCCTTGTCTATGGCATCGATATTTTCATCTATTGCTTCAACGGTGACTTTATCCGTCGGAATTTGACTCATAAAGTCGCCGTTTTGCACTTCGTCGCTCAAAATAGCGTTTACGATCGCTTCGTCCACTTTGATTGCGCCTTTTGATTCGATGCCCTTTTTTATTGCGTTTTCAATTTGCTTGTTGTCCATTTTTCATCTCCTCGTCAAGCCTTTCCTCGAGGCTGTTTACGTTGCTCTTAAATCCCAGAAGTTCGGTATGCTTTGCAATGTGTTCCGCCACTCTGTCGCGCAACGCTTTGTTTTGAGTGCACTTTGATGACACGCACATTCTCACGTGCTCTGCGATATGAATCGCGTGGTCGTCGTAGAAGTCGCACGCCACGTCTTTTTTGAGCATGTCCATGTTTTCTTTGAGAGCCTTTTTCCTGTGCATCTCGTCGTTGTTTCTTCCGTCCTCCCAGTTTCCGAATCCGAGAATTTCAAATATTCTCGTTTTCGTGGAATCGGGAAGTTTTCCGTTCTCGTCGGCAAACAGACCGAGTTTTAGCAAGTCGTACACCATAGCGCGTCTTGCCGAAAGCGTGTCCTCGATATCGCTTATCGTATCAAACACGATATCCTCGCTGTCGATATTTCCTGCCGAGAACGATGCGATTTCCACCTCTCCGTTTTCACCCGTGATGCGTTTTACTCTCGGCACTCTTGCATATTGACGATAGAGTCTCAAAACGTGCTTACCTATGCGCTTAATACACTCTCGCAAACTGTCTGCAGTGAGTGCGATACGCGTATCGTCTTGTTCCAAAAGTAGGGATATAGCCGTACCCGATGCGACGTTTGCAGGCACTTGCGAATACGTCGTCACCTCGCTCACGCCGCTTATCATAACGAACTCGTTGAGCAGTTTTTCCTCCTCTTGCGAGAACTCGCTCGGCACGTGCGTAGGCGATATAAATCTCGGCGGAGTGCTTCCTTGTCTATAAACGACCACCTTTCCCGGCGGCAAACCTTCCTCTTGCAAATCGTCGGTATCGACCGAGCCGTCCTCGACTGCGAAAACTCCCACCGCCATACGATTCATAAACTCGTGCTTTCTGTTTTTGACGGTGTTGTAGGCACGTTGCACGGGGATAATTCTCTCCACCACGGACGTACCGAAAAAGTTTGTGAGGTTATCTATGCACGTCATTTTCGCAAAGGGATATCCGCGCGTTCCGTCCTCGCCGTTGAGATAGGGCATATCTCCTCTGAAGATGAGCGTATCGCCCGCAACGATAGTGAGCCTACCGTTTGGAAAATCGCTCGTAGGTCTTTCGTATTTTTCTATGACAACCACAGCGTTTTCCTTTTTCTCGCTGACGATTTTAGGGATAGAGGCTGTATAGCTCGTTCCGCCGCCCACGTCTTGAGAGTCAAAGGAAAACACGTTGACGTCGCCTCCCTTGACGTCCTTACCCCACAGACTTTTGACTTCCTGTTCGGTCAGCACTTTTGCGTGAATGATAGAGGACTGCTTGTCGATATCCGTGATTGCGATATCTTCGGGGAAGATTTCAAAAGGCGGACAGAGCGCAATCGTGACGTCCCCTTCCTTGATTTTCCCTTCTGAGTCGAGAGCGTGTCCCTTTTGTGCGTCCCAAGTGATTTTGAAAAACGCACTTCCCGTAATCTCGCTCCAAGTGTTTGCGAGCGCGAGTTGAGAGGAAAAGTCGTTTTCCTTGCACACTGCGTCGATAAGTTTCGATGCAAGCGCGGCGGAAGCGACGTCGTCGTCATCTGCCGTAGCAGGGCGCACCTGTGCTTTTGCCTTGACTCTTCCGAGTTTTGCCAACCTTGTTTCGAGGATAGGCGCAATGTGATTGAACACTTCCCTTTCCTGCCAAAAGTATTCTTTTCCGCTTTCCTCTATATCTCCCTTCGAGGAAATCTGCGCAAACTGATTGCCGACCACGAAGTTCATATTCAGTCGCCAATTGAGTTCCACGGAGCGTCTTGCTTCCTGTCTTTTCTTGAAATCCGCGGTAATTTCCGCCACGATTTTTTCTTCTTTTTCAGACATATAAATCTCCTTGTTTTTGCTATAAAAAAGCGACCGCCTCGGCAATTGCAAACTGCCTCGAGAAGTCGTTTCTTATCTTTTTGATTTTTTTAATCGCCGATTTTGGCAATGCGCGTATCTGCGCCATATCGTTTTTACGCCGCGCTTTTTGCAATCGTTTTGTCTTATATCGCGTTATCGTTCGATTTCATATCGCATATCTTTTGCCAAAGTCGTTGCTGTCGTTTTATCGTTTAGCCGTATTTTTGCTTTCTTCTTTTTTGATATCTTCCTTGATTTTCTCAATCAATTCTTTCTTTTCTTTTTGGAGTTCTTCGTCGCTTAAGTCACACTCTCTTTTTTCGCTCGAAATATCGAGATACGCCTTTAGCGCATTCGAGTCGGGCGGACAATATTTTCTTACGATTTTCTTTTTCGTCAGCACGAATTCCCCGTCCTCTTTGATCGAGTATTCCTCTTGCACCTCGTTGTATCTATACCCTTTTGCACGCTTAAGAAGCGACTTCATCAATTCTGTTTCCAAGTCCTTTCCCTCCTGCAATCTCTCATCAGTTTTTCTTTGTCTGTCTGTATAGCGGATTTAGGCGGTGGAGCGGCTTTAGCGGGGCGAGGTCTGCTCATAACGAAATACCTCAACTCGTCAAGCGCGTGGTCGTCGATTTTCTTCGGTCTGTCGTTTGCGCCCCACCAATACCCTTTTAGTTCTCTTATAAGATTCACGCAGGTTTTGAAGATGAATATTTTTGGCGGTCTTTGTTCAAACAAAGACTTTATACGCTGTATTCCACTATATAAATCCTTGTTTACGTTGGTATTCACCAAAATACCTCTTTCGCAAAACAGTTCCGCCACGCTCTTTTGCGAGGCAAGCGTTCGTTGGTTTGCGGCGCTGTCTATGAGTGCGCGAAGCCGTCCTTTCTCGTCGCGTTTCCATCCGAGTTTATCCGCAATCGCAAATATTTTTTCAACGTGTTTGTCAACGGACAATCCCGCCTCGAAATGCTCTGCCACGACGTATATATTCGAGTCGAAATCCACTGCGTAAAAGTGGCAACTCGTGGGGTTCGTGAGTCCCGGGTCTATAGACAATTCGCACTGCCATTCCTTGGGTATATCGAAGGGTTCTATCACGTGAACGTTTTGGTCGAATTCGGGATAAACCAGTCCTTCCGCCGTCGAGAATTTTCCGAATCTTCTCGACAACTGATCCTGCTTTGAAATGCTGCCCTCCATCGCCTTTATCTCGCCTTTGTCGAGATACGGATTGTCGTTCCACTCCATATATTCGCACCACACTTCGGGGCTGTTCGAGGCGTTGAGTTCGATCTCGTCGTACACCCACGTCAACCCTTTCAGCGGCGTCATCGTTCCGAAAATATCCCCTTTTCTGTCAAAAACTCTCATGCGACACTCGTCGTAGATATCCTTTGGCGGTTCTTCGTCAAACCACACGAAATCCAGCGATGCGCCTTGGAATTTTTCTCTTCCCTGATCGCAGGACTTGAACCCGATTTTGCTCGTACCCCCGAAAGCGTTTTTGACGACGATATAATCGATAACGCCGTACTCGGGCGAGCCTTTCTTGCCCTCGGTCATAACGATATCTTCGATATATCTCGGAGCGAGGTATTTGAGCACTTTTGCCTGCGCCACGTCGCGTTGCACCTGCCCCGACAGACTCACCACCCAACCGAACACATTGTCTCTGTTCTGTCTGAAAGGGTGAATCCCTCTTGCGAGCCAAACGCACTCCACCGCGCCGCACTCGGTTTTCCCCGAGCGGTTTCCTCCGAACACCCAACGATTTCTTTTTTGCGAGCGGTGAAATTCCATTTGTTTTTGATGCACTACGTCCTTGTTGTAGTTTGTAAGAGCGTCTTTGCCTCTCGAATCTATTTCTTTTTGGATTTTAATAAGTTTAAGCAATGCGCTATCGTCTTTCATACGCCAAGAATACGACCGTAAAAGTCGAAAAAACAAACAATTATGTCACTTTATTTTTGCGAATCCGACAAAAAAAGCGTTGAAAACTTGTATATAAAGACTTTCAATTTGTCAAAGATTATAGTATTATATGGATATGGAAAAAAGGTGTGCAAAAAATATATCGGCAAAAATTCTCTTTGCGCTGGCGATGATTCTTGCAAGCGTCGCTCTTTCGGTGTGCGTGCTTATGGGCATACTTCTGCCCTATTCTATAGCGTATGCCGACACTGCGCAAGACGTTTTGCTCGCCCCCGTTTCCGACCTTGAAGGCAACGCCTACGCAGGCACTTCCGCTCTGAAAATTTCCTACGACGGCAATTATTTTTACATTCCCGAAAGTTACTATCTCACGGACATAGCCTATGCCGTAGGACAATATTATCAAGTCAACTATTGCGGTTTGACCTGTTATTTAGAGTCCGAAACCGCGCCGACCACTTCTTCGGTCACGTTTGCAGACGGAGTATCTGCCTCCCCCGACGTTCGCCTCACGCTAAAAGACGAAACTTTGGTTCTTTCGGGTCTTGAAATCAATTCCGAATACACGATAAAACTTCTCGGCTATCACACCGAAGATTCGACGATGATTTTCGTATCCGCAACTCTTGACGGAGCAAGCAACTACGGTTTTGCACCGATATCGTCGTTTGAAGGCTTCGTCGTGCCCTATCACCCGATAGCGCAAGCGGAAAGAGAAGAGATTTTGGCAAGGAAGCCTCAACCCGACCCCGACAAAGGCGATATCGTTCCCGGCACGTCGCTCACACTCAGAGTGATACTCATCATCGGCATCGCAGTGCCTGCAATCATCATAGCGATACTTCTCTTCAAGCCCTCCAAAAACGACCGCTCGCAAGGCAAGAGCGTTATGCGCACCGAGCGTCGCAGAGGCGATTTCGACTACGACTCCACCCGCACCTATCGTGACGACCGTTACGATCCAAGAGATCGCGATTACGATCCTCGCTACGATTCTCGCGATCGCGATTACCGTGATTCGAGGGACTACCGTGATCCGCGCGATTATCGTGACCCTCGTGACGACGATTACAGAAGATAATCCCGTTTGAGCGCTACGTCACCGCTTCACTTTACTGTCGATTCAAAAGTTGCCTTATCGGTTATGTTGCCTTATCGGTTATGTTGCCTTATCGGTTATGTCGCCTTATCGGTTATGTCGCCTTATCGGTTATGTCGCATTATCGGTTAAAGAATCTCTTTATCGGTTCAAACGCTCTCTTCTATGCTAAGATGAGAGTAGTTCCTACGGATTCTCCTTGGGATATATTTTTTGTGGTAAACTAATTATACCAAAGATTCGTATGAACTGTTTTTTGTTTAGGTGTTGCACTTGAAAGTATAATTCACCCGGTTCAAAAAAAGCACGGCTCTGCCGTGCTTTTCATATTGATTCAATTTTACTCTTCGTTTCAATCGAACGATTCTAATCATCCACAACTGCGCCACACTCGCAATGTGGATATCGTCACGCAGTGATATCATCGCCATAGGCGATATCATTAAAAAAGCATGCGTGCGTAGCACGCTTCACCAAGCAATCGGGCGTGCGAAATTGCGGCAGGATTTTTTGCCCGTGCTTGATTTGAGAGCATACGCACGATTGTGCGGAGAAATTGCGAGAGCAAGCAAGGTATTAAGCAATAAGCGAACGCTTGTTGCTTTTACCTATGCGCCGCTTGAGCAATAGCCTCAGCGACGGTTTTTGCTCATAAGCGCTTCCCCTATTTTCTTTGACAGCCTGTTTTTAGCAGCAATATCTTTCAATTCCTTTTCGCCTAACGTGGCGATTATCTTCCCGTCGTCGTCAACGACGTCGAACGTGGTTTTCGAGAGCCTGCCGACGTGGTGAAACAGCCTCAAAATCGGCGTATTTGGGGACACTTCCACTCTTTTGCACTCAACGCCGAGCGAATAGTTTTTGCAATCGACGTCAAGCACGCTCGAATAGGTTTCGTCCTTGCTTGCAAACGTAGCGCCGTAGAAGAGGAAGACCGCGATTATACCGAAGGTGAAATTGACGCCGAAAAACAGCGATGCTACGAAAAGTCCCAAAAATAAAAAAGAGCATACGATGCCTGCAATCTGCAAGCCCTTTATCGCTTTGAGTTTGTTTTTGCAAAAACCTAGCGCCACCCTCGAACCGTCGAGAGGATAGACGGGAAGCAAATTGAAAACGCCGAGCGACAAGTTGGCGTACAAAAAGGCAATCGTATACGGATATGCTGCAGGCGCAAGCCACCAAAGCCCGAGGGTGACGAGCGCAAGCAAAAGATTGCACAAAGGCCCTGCAAGTCCTATCAGCACGCTTGAGGTTTTGTCAAAGTTTTCGCCTGCGCTCATCATTGCCCCGTACGGCAAAAGCACCACCTTTTTCACGACGTATCCCCTTGCCCTTGCCATAAGCGCGTGCGCGCCTTCGTGAAAGAGCAAAGCGACGAGCGTCCACACGAAATCAAGCGCGTGCCCGAACGCCACGAGCGCAAGGGCAAGCGCAAAAAAGAGAGGATTAACCTTGAATTTCATAAGGATAAACCTCTCTTTGTGTCAAATCAAAGATACTACGTTTGGAATACCCGCAAGTGTTTCAACGATTGAAGTCGCTCTGAAAATGTTTGCAAACAAGAAGCCCAAAGACACGAAAACGCCGATTGCAACCGGTATGATCGCAACGTCGAGAGCGTCCAGAACGCCTTTCTTTTTGCGCTTTTTGCTGATGCGATTTTCTACGAAATCGTTTTGAGAAATTTCAACGTCGAGTTTTTTGTTTTCATCAAATTCCATATTTGCCACCTCGCATATACCATATTCTCGCAAGGCGCAAAATATAACCGAGAGTAAGAAAGCAAACGTATTTTGCCTTTGAACAAGCGGAAAATCATTTCAATATCTTGGCATATCCATCGTCGTTTCAAACTTTTTTATGCGAGTGGCAAGCGCCTCGATTTCGATTTTATACGTTCCGTTTTCCGCTTGTGCAACGGAGATTTTCGCGTCCCCGTCGAGCGAAAAATAGTCGCAGAGCAAGTTGTTGACGTCGTTTGAAAGAGCGGTCGCAAAACCCTCTTTTATGCCCACTTTGTCCCACGTGAGCATCTCTCTCATACGGTTTGCAATCTCTTTGGACGCTTTCATCTGAACCTCCAAAATCGCCTTTTAGGCGTCACGTCGACGAACACTTTGCTGTTTTGCGCAACGTTTTTTGCGAGGTAGTCGTACGCCTTGTTGGATATTGCGTGTTCGGGAATCGTGCCGAGTTGCTGATACAGCGTTATCATATCGTCGTCGGGAATCACCCCGATAGGCACGATATGCAAAAGGGAACTGACCTCGCTTGCGGTGAGCATTTCGCCCCTTGCAATCATATCCGCGCGCACCCGGTTGACCACGAGCGACACGTCTTTGAGCCGATAACTTGCAAGCAGACTTATCACCTTGTCCGCGTCTCTGATTGCCGAAGCGGACGGCGTGGTGACGACGATTGCCTCCTCGCACGCCGAAACCGCCCTGTGAAACCCGTGTTCTATGCCCGCAGGGCAATCCACAATCACGAAGTCGAACTCGCAAAAACAGTCCACCACTCCCCTGAACGCCTGTGCGGTTATCGCTCCGCAATCCCTTGACGACGGCAGAATCTTCGCAGGGCTTTCACTGTCGCTCACAAGCGCCTGAAACGCACGACACCTGCCTTGCAACACGTCGCCGATATCGTACACGACTCGCCTTTCGATGCCCGTCACGACGTCGAGATTGTTGAGCCCGACGTCGCCGTCAACAAGCACGACCTTGTATCCCGACAAAGCCAATTTTCTGCCGAGAGTTGCGGTTACGGTCGTTTTTCCAACGCCGCCCTTACCCGAAGTAACAACGATTTTTCTCATATTCTCATAATAAAAAACAGACACCGTATATAGATGTCTGTTTCTGCCGATTTTGGATTTTCTTTGTCAAAACGAATTGAGAAATTGAAGCGTGGACTTCTAACGCTCACTTATTCGGAGCATTCTTATACACGGTATCTGCCCTTTCGAAGACGAAACTCGAGCCGCAGGGCGGCGAGCATATGAGCG